>CALNBT010000170.1 GCA_937874345.1 uncultured Prevotella sp. | reverse complement strand
CAATGTATGAAAAACGACATCTTTAAATCATCATCACTATTACTGCTTTTACTCTTTTGGGGCTTGAATTCCACAGCACAGGATTTCAATGGACTGAATATGGGAATGGGTAATCTTCCGATTATGTCGAAAGCCAAGAGTCGATCATTGAGTCCAGAGAATTTTAGTGGAGCCAAAGGAGCCGGAGCTATGGCTGATCCTGTAAAGGATAAAAACACCAGAAACCTTGCAGTCAGTGCACATGCTGCAGAAACACTTGGCAAAGGATGGAAAGTAAATCCATGTATAGACATTGAAGCAGGAGAAACAATGGTCATTGCTGACATTGATGGCCCGGGAGCTATCCAACAGATATGGATGACTCCAACAGGAGAATGGAGAAAGACCATTATCAGAATGTATTGGGATGGTGAAACAAATCCATCTGTAGAAGTTCCCGTTGGAGATTTCTTTTGTACAGGTTGGGGCGTATATGCTCCGCTTTCATCCTTGGCTGTGTGCGTCAATCCGGGTAGTGCGTTCAATTGTTATTGGCAGATGCCTTTTAGGAAACATTGCAAGATCACGATGGAAAACAGAGACAAAAGATCGATGCGGCTTTATTACCAGATTAACTATACCTTGACCGAAGTTCCTCAAGATGCTGGTTATTTCCATGCACAATTCCGTCTTTCAGCTCCAACAGAAAATGCATCGCATACACTTCTTAGTGGAGTAAAGGGCCGAGGGCAATACGTAGGTACATACATGGCTATCCAACCAACAAATAATGGATGGTGGGGAGAAGGCGAAATCAAATTCTTTATTGATGGAGACAAGGAATATCCTACTATTTGCGGAACAGGAACGGAGGACTATTTTTGCGGTTCCTATAACTTCGAAAACCAGAAGACGCATCAGTTTCAAGAATACTCTACTCCCTATTCAGGTCTACACCAGGTCATCCGCCCTGATGGCGTATATAAGTCTCAACAACGTTATGGTCTATATAGATGGCATATATTAGATCCGGTCCGTTTCGAAAACGACTTGAAAGTTACGATCCAAGACCTGGGGTGGAGAAACGATGGCAGGTATCTCGACCAAAAGTCATTTATCTCTACCGTCTCCTACTGGTATCAGTCTGAACCTCATGCCAAATTCCCAGCATTTCCTACCAGCGATGAAATTGAATTGGCTGGCCCGCTATAAATGATTATAGATATTTCAATACAGATAAGGTCTTGATCATCAACAGTATTCAGCCTAGAAAAGATGGAACCATAGACATCGAACTCACAAAGGCTCCATTCAATACCCATTGGGCAGGATTCTTCGGAGTCAATGCAATGATCATTATACCAGATGGATATCAACTCCAATTTTAAAAAAGGATTTTAGGGTTCGTCAGCACCATTGACAATATTTCGAACGGATGAACGTTGTTCAAATACGCATCACCGATTCAAATTGTCAATGGTGTTTTTGAAGCCCGATACATACATTAACCAATATTATTTTTAGACATGACGAAACGATGTAGACTATTCAGCCTATCATGCTTGATAATGGTTTCATTATCAATAGCTGCCCAAGGTAATTACAGGTGGTCTGACGAGTTGTCTCTTCTGCAACGGATTGACCAACTGCCCGAATATCGTACGGGATCCTACGTTGAATCATTCTCCAGCTACGACAAAACAAACGGAAACGATGACGGATTTGCCGGAACCTATTCGTTTATACGTAAAGAAAACAACAAGCTCGTTATCGCAGAGATGAAAGGACCAGGTGTGATTGACAGAATCTGGACACCAACGCCGAACGATAACATGCTTTATTTTTATTTCGACGGCGCAAGAGAACCAGGACTGAAGATTAAATTTTCAGATCTTTTCTCTGGCAAGGTTTATCCATTTGTCAAACCGGTTTGCGGAAACGAAGTAGGTGGATACTATTGCTATATCCCCATCACCTACAGCAAATCATGTAAAATTGTATATGATGGACCTAAACTCGAGTTTATTCAGATAGGATATCGCAACCTGACAGCCAAGAAAGTTGAGACTTTCAACAACCAGTTTACCGATGCCGACAAACAGCAGTTGCAATCTGTCTGTGACCTATGGAACAATAACAGTCCTCAGGTTCAGTCGTTCGCTTTTGGCAAATCGTCCAACATGAAGACATTCGAGAAAGAGATCACCTTAAATCCCGGTGACGATGTCAACTGTTTTTCACTTGACACTCCAGGTCGAATTGTAGGAATGGAAATCGACGGGGGAACTTCTTTTGAAGGCGGAAATAAGGATGTCATCTTGACCGCCAAATGGGACAATGATGCTGTTGACGCCATTGATGCCCCTCTTCAGGACTTCTTCGGCTATGCTTTCGGGCATGGTTCTATGCGAAGCATCGTCATGGGAAAACAGGGTAACAACAATTACTGTTACCTTCCGATGCCTTTCGACAAATCTGCCAAGTTCAATCTGAGTTACAAAAAACGTGATGCATACCAGCCAACGATCGTCACCAAAGTAAAGTTCTATTATACATTGGATGGTAGAACCAAAGATGAAGGCAAGTTTTATGCGGTGTGGAGCCGTCAAAGAACCCCACTTGGATCTTATCATACCTTCCTGCAAACCAAGGGAAAAGGCCATTATGTCGGTACGATTCACCAGGCTCAAGGACTACGCCCGGGAATGACCCTCTTCTTTGAGGGTGACGACAGTACTTATGTTGACGGCAAGATGCGTTTACATGGTACCGGTTCGGAAGATTATTACAACGGTGGATGGTATGCCCTGATGGACCGATGGGACAGAGGTATCAGCCTGCCTATCCACGGATCGCTCGATTATTCATTGCCAATGGCCCGCACGGGCGGCTATCGCTTCCATCTAAGTGATAAGATGTCTTTCGAAAAAGAGATTTATCAAGGCATTGAGCACGGCGGACAGAACAATGATGTTCCGGTTGATTACATTTCTGTTGCCATGTATTATGGCGATACTCCCCCAGCCGCTCAACAAATTCCACAAGGCGATTTGCTGAAGGTGTATAAGCCTACGACTCACATCTATTATCCACAGCTGTTCGAGATGAATATTGGTGGCGATATCAATCTGTCTACAGAAGGCGGAATCTTACTGTCAACCAATTATCAAGGAGAAGCCCGTCTGAAGCTTTCAGACGTTCCCGATGGTCATTATCGCATCCTCATCGATTACACAACCTTCCCTGATGGTGCAGACTTTCAAGTTTGGCAGCGCCAAAAACAGTTGTCAGATTGGATTTCAGCCAAGTCGACCCAACGCGAAGAAAAGAATCGCCTGCATGTGGGTGATCTCTATTTAACACAACAAACCAATACCATCACCTTCCATATACGAAAAAATGATCAAGGCGGCAAATTAGGGCTGCGGTTGGTTACGCTTGAACGGATCGATTGAATATAAATAAGAATAAATTCTCATCGGCTTTCTTCATTTCGAATAAGAAGAATGACCTAGGTTTCCAGATATAACCGTTTCAATGGCAAAGCTTTACAAACTCCATGATATTGATGTTCAATATCATGGAGTTTGTAAATCAATCTGCACCATTTTGCAGTGTAATACCATTGAATCTGCTCAAGAGACGCAAATCTTCCAAACCTCCATCAAATAATTGTCAAACGCATCACTTCTATTACCATGCTATGTCGTTTCTCAGATTTACATCCTCTATGTTGCGACATCATAAAATATTTGCTGATATCCGTCCAATAAACTCCAAAGAAAAGAAGTGGCACTTCAAATAAGGAAGTGTACTTTGTGCGTCCCTGATTAGCAGGATTTTTAGAAGAATAATTTGTGTTGTTGTTAAATATTTTATTAAAAACACCTAAATTGGTAAAATAATTTGCAATATTCAGTTTATTTTTTGAACTTTGTCTACAGATTCATACTTCATTTTGGCAGAAGATAATAACTGTTAGTGACAAACAAGCATTTTATTTTATCTATCTAAACTATACATATTAATCATAATGAGAAAAGTTAAACTTCTGTTTCTGGCAGGACTTCTGTTTGCAGTAAGTCATGTCATGATCGCGAAACAGACCACACACACCTTTACGATCGCAAATGGTAATTTCCTTTACGATGGGAAACCTACTCAGATTCATTCGGGCGAGATGCATTATGCCCGCATTCCGGCCCCTTATTGGAGACATCGTCTGCAGATGATGAAGGCAATGGGATTGAACACCGTTACCACTTATGTGTTCTGGAATCATCATGAGACCAGTCCGGGTAAGTGGGACTGGACATCAGGCAACCACAATTTACGCGAGTTTATCAAGACTGCCGGGCAAGAAGGACTGATGGTTATCCTTCGCCCAGGGCCCTACTGTTGTGCCGAATGGGAATTTGGTGGATATCCCTGGTGGCTGGCCAAGGCAAAAGGATTGGTGATCCGTACCGACAATAAGCCATTCTTAGACTCTTGTCGTGTGTACATCAACCAGTTGGCCTCACAGGTTCGCGACCTCCAAGTAACAAAGGGTGGTCCCGTTGTGATGGTTCAGGCCGAGAATGAATTTGGATCCTACGTTGCACAACGCAAAGATATCCCATTAGAGGTACACAAGAAGTACTCTGCTCAAATACGTCAACAACTCTTGGATGCCGGTTTTGACATTCCGATGTTCACGTCAGACGGCAGCTGGTTGTTCAAGGGCGGAACCATTGAAGGTGCTCTCCCCACAGCGAATGGAGAAGATAACGTTGAGAACCTGAAGAAGGTGGTCAACGAATATCATGGTGGCGTAGGTCCTTACATGGTAGCTGAGTTCTACCCCGGCTGGTTGAGCCATTGGGCAGAACCGTTTCCGAAAGTGACCACCGAGAGCGTTGTCAAACAGACAAAGAAGTATTTGGACAACGGTATCAATTTTAATTATTACATGGTGTATGGAGGTACAAACTTTGGTTTCACCTCTGGAGCCAACTATGGCAATGCAACCAATATCCAACCCGATTTAACCAGCTACGACTATGATGCACCCATCAGCGAGGCTGGATGGGCAACAGATAAGTATCTTGCCATCCGCGACTTGATGATGAAGACGGTAAAATATAAGGTTCCGGCGGTTCCAGCCCGCATCCCTGTGATTGCCGTCCCACAGATTAAGTTCGACAAAACTGCAGATCTCTTTACGATGGTCGAAAGTGTGAAGGCTGTAGAGAACGATACGCCTTTGACTTTTGAAGACCTGGACCAGGGTCATGGCTACGTATTATATCGTAGACATTTCAATCAGCCTATCGGTGGCATGATGAAAGTGAAGGGGTTGGCCGACTATGCTGTGGTATACGTGAATGGGGAGAAAGTAGGTGAGCTCAATAAAGTTTTCGATAAGGACAGCATTGAAATCAATGTTCCTTTCAATGGCATACTTGACATCCTGGTCGAAAATATGGGTCGTATCAACTATGGCGCCCGGATTGTCCAGAGTCTGAAAGGTATCACTCAGCCAGTGACGATTGAAGGTAACGAGATTACCGGCAATTGGGAAATGTACAAGCTGCCGATGGATAAAATGCCCGATATGACTAAGCTTTCAGAAGGGTACAAGGCAGGCATGCCTGTATTGTATCATGGCTCGTTTACTTTAGACAAAGTTGGTGATACTTTCCTGGATATGGAGAAATGGGGCAAGGGAATTGTCTTCGTCAATGGCATAAACTTGGGCCGATACTGGAAGGTTGGGCCACAGCAAACACTCTATCTGCCGGGATGTTTCCTGAAAAAAGGCAAAAACGAAGTAGTTGTGTTCGAACAGCTGAACGATGACAAGAAAACGGAATTAGCAGGAGTCACAACGCCAGTGCTTGATAAATTAGTTAAATGATGAAACGACTTTTTATATCAACTTTTATTCTGCTGGTAGGTGCTTTACACATACCAGCAGTTGCATTATCTGATGGTGACGCAGTGAAGGACGTCAGACAGCTAAATCCGACAACGGTAGAAATTCTCTATCGTGACGGAAACCATATGACTGTAGACTTCTATGGCGAACAAATCTTCAGAATGTTCCAGGACAACGAAGGCGGAATTATCCGTGACCCACAGGCCACTCCACCCGCAAAGATACTCGTTAACAATCCTCGCAAAGCAGTAGGAAAACTGACCATCGGTAATACCGAACAACAATTCAGCGTTTCTACCTCGGCGATCCGTCTGGATATCGACCGTCGCAGTTCACTCATCAACGTAACAGACCTTCGTACGGGTAAGACCGTTTTGGCTCAGAACGAACCCGTAAACTTCAAGCGCACTAAATATACGGTGTCGTTCAAGGAGCAACCTGATGAATATTTCTATGGGGGTGGTGTACAGAACGGTCGCTTCTCACATAAAGGCAAGAAGATTGAGATTGTCAACACCAACAGCTGGACGGATGGTGGAGTAGCCTCTCCTGCCCCATTTTATTGGTCAACAGACGGCTATGCAGTGATGGTTCACACGTTTGCACCAGGGCTATACGACTTTGGGGCAACCCATAAAGGCATCGTGGGACTGACACATGACACCAATTACCTGGATATGTTTGTCATGGTAGACAACACACCTGTTGCACTACTCAATGACTACTATCAACTCACGGGTAATCCTGTACTGCTGCCGAAGTTTGCTTTCTACGAAGGTCATCTCAATGCCTATAACCGCGACTTCTGGAAAGAGACAACAGAGGCTGGAAAAGGCATTCTATTCGAGGATGGCAAACGTTACACCGAGAGTCAGAAAGACAACGGTGGCATCAAGGAAAGCCTCAATGGAGAGAAAAACAACTATCAGTTCTCTGCCCGTGCAGTCATTGATCGATATAAAACGGCAGACATGCCGCTGGGCTGGGTGCTGCCAAACGATGGATATGGTGCTGGCTATGGACAGGCAGAAACCCTCGATGGAAACATTGCCAACTTAAAGAGCTTTGGCGAATATGCCCGACAAAATGGCGTCGAAATAGGACTTTGGACACAATCTAACTTACATCCAGTCGACAATATCAGTGCACTTTTGCAGCGCGACATCGTCAAGGAGGTGCGCGATGCAGGAGTACGCGTGCTCAAGACAGACGTAGCATGGGTAGGCGATGGCTACTCTTTCGGATTGAACGGCATTGCCGACGTGTCCAAGATTATGCCTTACTACGGCAATAATGCACGCCCTTTCATCATCACTTTGGACGGTTGGGCCGGCACACAACGCTATGCAGGCGTATGGAGCGGTGACCAAACAGGGGGAAAATGGGAATATATCCGATTCCACATCCCTACTTATATCGGCTCAGGGCTGTCAGGTTTGGGAAATATCACATCGGATATGGACGGTATCTTCGGCGGAAAAGATGAGATCATCAACATCCGCGACTTTCAATGGAAGGCCTTTACACCCATGCAGCTCAATATGGACGGATGGGGATACAATCCAAAGTACCCACAAGCATTGGGAGAACCGGCTGCATCTATCAACCGCAACTATCTAAAGTTGAAATCAATACTCTTGCCATATACTTACTCTGTGGCGCATGATGCTATTGATGGCAAGCCACTGATGCGTGCAATGTTTTTGGACTATCCGTCAGATTATACGCATGGCAATGCCACGCAATATCAGTATATGTACGGTCCAAGTTTTCTGGTCGCACCCATTTTCCAGCCTACCCGTATCGATGCCGATGGCAACGACATCCGTAATGGAATCTATCTGCCCGAAGGAAGCTGGATAGACTATTTCACAGGAACAGTATATGATGGTGGCAGACTGATTAACAATGTCGATGCTCCTATCTGGAAGCTACCGCTCTTTGTCAAGCCAGGAGCCATCATCCCGATTGCCAATGCCAACAATAACCCTTCACAGATAGACCGTAACACACGAAGTTATGAAATCTATCCGTTCGGAAAGAATGCATTCAACGAGTACGATGATGATGGAAGTACAGAAGCCTATCTCAACGGAGCTTCGTCTACCACACTGATTGAAGAATCACTGAATGAAAAAGGACGCTTAGACGTAACGATTCATCCTTCAAAGGGTTCTTTCGAGGGCATGGTAACAGTAAAAGCCACCCGTCTGGTGGTAAATGTGACAGAGCGTCCGAAGAAGGTACAAGCCACGTATGGTAGCTCACACAAGAACAGTTTACTACGGGAAGTAAAGTCAATGAAGGATTTCGAACAATCGGACAATGTATGGTACTATGATGAGTCGCCCGAGATAAACCGTTTCTCGACACACAATAGCGTTGCCGCCAGAATGAGTGTCACAAAAAATCCACAGGTGCTTATCCGTATCCAATCGATAGATATTACTCAGAACGGCGTTGCAGTTCGTGTGGATGGATGTAGGTTTGACCTCACTGACAAGCAGAAGGTGAAAACAGGTGTGCTGCAGACGCCATCAGGTGTTCAGGTATCAGCAGAACATACTACACCCTATACACTGACCCCAAGCTGGAAACCGGTGCCCAATGCCGACTATTACGAACTGGAGTATAACGGAATGAATTATTCGACAGTGCGCGACACTTGCCTTCAGTTTACAGACCTAATGCCTCAAACGGAATACAACTTCAAGGTGAGAGCCATGAACTTGAGCGGTGTATCTTCGTGGGTTGACTTGAAAGCAACCACGAAACCGAATCCCCTGGAATGGGCAATTCACGGTATCACAGCGAAACCGAATACCGAAAGTGCTGAAGACCATGAAACTTCACGTCTTTTTGACTTCTCTGACAAAGGCGACATCTGGTTTGCAGAAATGGACAAGCTTGGCAAGCCTTTCGAAATGGTTATAGATCTACATTGCACCACCCAGCTTGACAAATTGCAGTACTTGCCACGCGAGGGCAGTATTACAGGCACTTTCCTGAAGGGAAGCGTCTCTGTCAGTACGGATGGCAAGACGTGGAGCACTCCTGTTGATTTCAATTGGGAAGCCAACGAATCGATAAAAGAATTTGTTTTTGCAGGACAACCAACAGCTCGCTATATTCGCCTGACTATAAACGATGCTGTTCGTAAATACCTCTCAGGACGTGAAATCTATGTATTCAAGGTGCCTGGTAGCAAGTCACTCCTTCCTGGAGACATCAACCAAGATGGAAAAATTGATGATGCTGACTTGACATCGTATATGAACTACACAGGGTTACGACGTGGAGATTCCGACTTCGACGGTTATATCAGTAAGGGAGACATCAATGGGAATGGATTGATTGACGCAGCAGACATCTCTGAAGTTGCCGTTCAATTAGACGGTGGTGTTACTCATGATGATCTGCATCCTTCCGGAAAGATAACGATCTCAACAGATAAGACGCTGTATGAAGCAGGCAGCGATATCCTTGTGACGGTGACGGGCAAAGACCTGAAGGGTGTAAATGCACTCAATTTGTCACTTCCTTATAATGAGCGGGATATGCAATTTGTCAAGGTAGACCCTATTGCCGTGAAAGATATGCGGAACATGACTAATGACCGTCTGCACAATAATGGTGAGAAGGTACTTTATCCTACCTTTGTGAACGTGGGAGATATCCCTTCATTAAATGGTAACGCCGACCTCTTCGTTGTTCGTTTCAAGGCTTTGAGACGCATAAAAATGCCAACTTGGCTACCTAAGGGCATGCTTGTATCCAAATCATTGGATGTTTCAGAATTTTAAAATGGCTTAATAAGTCAGGAAATGGGGGAGGTCACAAAAGATGACCTCCCCCATGACTTATAGAGCGATGACATCCTGTATCAACGATAGAACGTCATACTTCTATTCAGAAGAATTTGATGTGGCATTGTGCGGGTTTGTCCGATTGTCAATAAACTCTGTTGGATTCATACCATAGAACTTTTTGAATGTTTTTGAAAAGTAATTTGGATCCGAGAAACCTGTACGATAGGATGTCTCAGAGACATTATATCCCTCTTCTAACAGTCGTTTTGACAAAGTCATTCTTTTGTGCCTAATGTACTCACCAATAGACATATTGACAAGACTTTTCATCTTAATATGCAACAAGCTCCTACTAATTGAAAGTTCTTTGGTAACATCTGCCACGGAGAAATCAGCATTGTCGATATTCGTGTCTATCAAGTTGTTGATCTTCTGGATAAATGCTTTATCAATCTCACCCAATGAGGTTGCATCAACATCTTCGGTTCGGGTATTGATAATTTCCTTTTGGCGCATGCCAACCAACTGCAAGATGTTGTTCACCTGCAATTCCAGAATCTGCGGATCGAATGGTTTGGATACAAATGCCTCTGCACCGCTCTTATATCCAGCCACAACGTCTTCTTGTTCGTTCTTAGCCGTCAAAAGGATGACAGGGATATGTGATGTCTCCATCTCAGATTTGATATGTTGACAAAGCGTAAAGCCATCCATCTCGGGCATCATCACGTCACTGATAATCAGTTGGAGGGGTTCGGTCTTGGCAATATTCAAGGCTTCCAATCCATTCGCAGCTGTGAAGACATGATATTTCTTCGAGAAATATTCGGCCAAGAATGACAATAAGTCCTGATTATCCTCTACGATCAAGATAGACAGTGTATCATCTTGCTCCTGATTGCTAGGGAGATTGGATATATCCAAATCGCTCATGGAGGATGTAAAGTTATAATCTTTGAGCGGCACAATAACCTTTTCATCCGTAATGAGGTTCTTTGCATCGAAAGCTTTATTGTCAACATTCAGTAAGACGGTGAAAGTAGAACCGACATTGAGTTGACTTTCAACATTGATTTGGCCCTTATGGATATTGACTAATCGTTTGACCAAAGAAAGGCCTATGCCCCATCCAGAACTATTGGCATTGTATCCTCGCTTCGTCTGATAAAAACGTTGGAAGATATTTGCCTGTTCTTCTTTGGCAATACCGATACCTGTATCCGTTATTTTTATCAACAGATAGGTAAAAGCATCCTTCTCTGGCCTTAAGGTTATACATCCCTTCACTTTTACCTGTCCACCGTTTGGTGTAAACTTGATAGCATTCGATAGCAGGTTGTTGACGATGCTCTCCAGATAGTATGGGGAGAACCAAACAATCTCACCATTGTCTTCGCATTCAACAACGAGTGATAAGTTTTTGTCTCTTGCAGCCTGTTTGAACGTATTGGTCAACAAAGTGACAAATTCCAAAGGATTACCTTTTTGAATATAGAATGGGAAATTGTCTGATTCGACTTTATTGAAGGTGACAAGTTCATTGACAAGCAACTCTATCTTGTGTGTATTCTTCAGCGCTAATTCCAGATAATTTTTATCATCAGGATTCAGATTATCCTTATTGATACATTTCAATGGCGAAACAATCAGCGATAAAGGTGTCTTTAATTCGTGGGAAACAGTAGTGAAGAAAGAGAATTTTACACTGTCAATCTCCTTAACCTTCTCGCTTTCCATGATAGCCATCTTAACCTTGTTCTCGGCTTCAAGATGTTGTTTATACGCACGTTGGAGATAATACACCAAAATGGAGAATATGATCAAGTACATAACATACGCCCAAAACGAACGATAAAATGGTGGAGAAACGATGATTACAAGTTGTTTCTCAGGGCAATGATTCCATCCAAAATTCGAGTTGTTTGCACGTACATGAAGAATGTATTTCCCTTCTTCTAAATTGTATCCAACAAAACGATGTTCTGCATTGACATCACGCCAGGTTTTATCAATTCCTTCAAACCAAACCTGATAGACATACGAGTTGACATTTCCTGGGGAAATAACTCCATAGTCAATGACGAATGAGCGAGCTTGGTCATATGAGAGATGAATAGTTGACATGTTATCAAGTTCATCCGTCAACGGTGAATCAGAAAGGCCTGCATTCATCTCGACACCATTGATGAACAATGTTTTCAGATGAGTTGTATATTTGGGGGCAGAAAAAATATTCTTGGATGGCATAAAACTGATCAATCCATTTACTGTTCCAAAGTACATCATACCGGAACTGGACAATAAAGAGGAAGAAAAATTAAATTGATTGGTTGGTAGCCCATCATCGGTTGTAAAATGAGTAATGGCACGATTCTTGGAATCGTAACAGAACAATCCTTGACTCGTACTAATCCAAATATGCCCATTGGCATCTGGCTGAATCTTACATATTGTACATCTTGACAATTGCAATTCACCTTCTAATTCTGAGAAGACACCGGTTTTAAGATTAAGGATTTGTAGACCATTGTTGTTGGTACCAATCCAAATCTTTCCATCCTTGGCAGGAAATATACAAGTAATGTAGTCGTCTTTCAGATCATTCTTCTTCTCTGAAGACTTCCATCTAGTAATCTTTGAGGTTTTCGCGTCAATTTTATAAAGACCTAACGAAGTGGTACCTGCCCACAAATTATCGTTTTGATCGGTTGCAAGACAATAGATAAATGTATTGTCCAAGTTTTGATTTCCAGACTTTTGAAAAGTATTGGTTGCAGCATTATACCAACGAAGTCCTTGCGTCATTGCTATCCAAAGTTTACCATTTTTTTGTCTTGCAAAGTCAAAGATAGAATTTGAAGATGTGCCAGGTGCCACTTCATAGAAAGTGTATTGTCCGCTACCAAGATTATAGCGAAACAATCCATGGCGGAAAGTACCAATCCACATATCATTTGCAAACTGGTCGAAATATAAACTATGAACGTTGGTTCCTAAATTGGGTATGCGGTTAAATTGTTGGTAGGAAGAGGTGGATCGATTGAAAACATTTAGACCTCCATCTTCCGATGCAATCCAAATATTTCCAGGAGATGTTTCAACCATTTGTCTGACAACTTTCCCGTGTAGTTGTGAATTGCCATATCCTGGCTCTTCCCAACTAAAGTATTTATCGTTCTGAAGCAAGTCAACACCACCAAAATAAGATCCTATCCAGATATTATCATTCTTATCGATTAAAATGGAGTAGATGGCATTGTCAGAGAGCGTGTTGATGTTTCCAAGGAACTGTTGCAGGATTTCTATTCGTCCACTAGGATGAATAATGGTAACTCCCTTTTCAGTTCCCAACAATATTCTATGCTGTCTGTCTTCCTTAATCGTACGAACTGTACCATTTGAAAGAACTCCTGGTTGATAGACGATAGAATTCCCCGTCTTCAGGTCTATCGACATAACGCCATTTCCATTCTTTCCAATCCATAGTCTTCCTAAATGGTCAAACATCATCGGTATGATACCGTCCGCACCTGTGATAAAGTCACGATAATATTTAGGGTCTAACCGTGTAATCTTTGTGAGAGAAGAATTATATGAGTATATGGAGGTATTGGTAGCTACAAATAATCTGTCGTGGCGGTCAATGGCTATTGAAATGATAAATCCTTCACCTAAAGAAGGTAAAGCTACGAAAGATTGTGTTTTCTCATCAAATACGCATAATTCATT
Source organism: uncultured Prevotella sp. (assembly GCA_937874345.1). Lineage (GTDB taxonomy): Bacteria > Bacteroidota > Bacteroidia > Bacteroidales > Bacteroidaceae > Prevotella. The sequence goes on along the minus strand of CALNBT010000170.1, from coordinate 6,873 downwards.
TCCCGCACAGATAATTTTTCCCTTTGATGTCTCTAATATAGATTGGACCGTAGTTCCAGGTACATCATAATTGACAAAATCATCTGTTGCAGGCCTATATCTGCTGACACCTTTCGGATTACAGATCCAAATTCTATTTGAATGATCGAGAAAAAGAGCTTTAATAAAATGATGTGCTAAAGAATGATCTTTTCCAGATTCATGAAAATAACTATGCATGGTATATCCATCATATCGGGCCAACCCATTTCTTGTACCAAACCAAATGTTTCCTTTGCCATCTTGAATCATAGCCTCAACTTGCTGATGAGGTAGCCCCTGACGACTTGAAATATGTTGAAAATGATAACTAACGGCCTGAATCTGAAGTCCTACCAATAAGCTAATGACTAAACAAATTAGACGAAACCCTGTGGATATATCTGCGTTCAATTTAATGAAAGAAACCCGAAAAGCTGGAAGTATATTTTGCAATTTTATAATACTTTAGTTCTGAATTTTAGAAATGTACTCTTTACCATCGTTCAATTCCACTCTTACAATAAAAATCCCCCTAGTGGTTGGTAATTGAATCTTTGCCTCTTTGGATTGAGCGATTATCACACCAGATGGAGAAAACAAAGTAATTGAAGAACAATTTAGAGGGTCTGCCTCTAAATTGTTTCCATTTCGCTTTATTAAGTAACTTTGGTCTGAAGAGGCGGTAGGATGATCTACTTTAGTGAGTGAGATATCTCCAATACGTAATTTCATCCATGACCATGATTCATCTCTCTTACTGTCGGGTAGCATTTCAAAAACAGGAATAGAAGACGTAGATGCTCTATTCTGCAACATCACATTTACTCTCATGTCAGTATTGGAGGGAGTACTATCAAACGACAGTGATGACCAGGGAATAGCTGCTTCTACAATATAATACCGTGTAGTTCTTTTCACTTTATAATCGACATTCAAGGTATCACCCACTGGATGAACTTGCCATGAGCTACTGCCGTCAACACCATTCATCACCTGCATGGTTCCATCTAATCTGAAAAACAATCGATACACACCTGTTGCTGGTTTATCTTGGGATACGTTTCGTGCATCAAGAAGTAAAGTGACACCATCTCCATACGATCCGCCAATTGCCACCTGGTCTAGATCACTCACTCTAGAAGTGAAATAAAGAGAGTCTTTGTCAAAAGCAAAATCACCAGTAAAGCGCGTTCCCTGCTGTCTACCCAAGATCATTTGTGTTGCATTGGCTTTAAAATAACCTTCACCGACCGTTTGAGTACCGTCAATCGTCGGGTGTGCATAATTGGCATTTAAAGTATTCACAGGATAGCCTTTTATCATCTGTACACGTCCACTGATAGGAGCAACAGCAACAACTATACCAGTATCGATGACTGCCAAAGAATTCCACATAGCACTTTCAGTTGCACCTAAACTAAATGGAGCACTCATCGCTTTAAATCCCTTGGCATTCTGATCACCAACATAGATGTACATTTGGTTAGCTCCATCACCATAAGTAGACTGATGAGAAATTACCGTTTCGCCCCATGGTAACACTCTCAAATAAGGTGCTCCGCCTTTAACGTCGGTTGGCACATAATTATAATCACATGCTTTCCACCTGTTAGGGCTTGAAGCTGATATCCAATAATTATGCCAATTGGTTGCTAATGGACAAACGCCGATAGTTGGAATAAAATCTCCAACGCCCGCCCAACCATTGTCTTCAAAAGCGGTTGCGATCGTTGCACCATCATGCAAGATCACAGCAGTTGGCATACCATCTCTACTACCTTGTCTGTAACTCGTTTTGATAGGAGCACTCCAGGTTTGACCACCATCAAATGATCTACACATTGAAATCTGTTGATCGTTATCTGTTGGATAAACACTCTCATCGGCAAAGTATAATTGCAATTCGCCAGAAGGAAGTTGAAGCATCGATGGTTCCCAGACACCGGTTCCCCAGTCCCAGCCTCCATCATAAACCAGTATTTCGTCACTCCACGTAAGACCATTATCAATACTACGCTTACAACGTATTCCAAATTTACGATCAGCCGAAAATGGAGAACTTGGTCGAGGGTTGTAAACTACAATAATCGTTCCATCAGCAAGCTGAATGAGATCAGGCACACACTCTGGTATTCCAGGTAAATTAGCGACCAATTTAGTCGGAGATAGCCATGAATTTCCAAGATTAGAACTAAAGGTAATATCAATCCCGTTATTCTCGGTTACTGCCATCAACCGTTTATCTTTGAGCTGGATCATTCGAGCGTACCCACCGCTCTGAAATATTGTATTCTGTGTAGATGTATCCCAAAAAATACGTGACCCTGAATATGGTGCTACACTCCCAGCATGAATTGGGAGTGTAGTAACCATTATAATGATTATTGTGGATAAAAGAAATTTATTCATTCTTGCGGTTAGATAAATTCAAAATTAATAATAGTCGTTGCTTTAACTTTTGAGTTTTCAGGATGTGTCCTGACAATCGTGAATGGTGTACCTTTTGAAAGATCTACTGTCTGACCCGAGCTTACTGTTGATGTTCCAATAAAGAATTGACCTTCGCCATCAAGAGCAAAGTCTACAACCAAATTATGAATGTCAAAACCAGCAGGTAAAGCAAACTGATAAGTAATGATGTTCTGGTTAAACGCATCTCTAATTACCTTTCCTTTTACACCATTGATCGATATACTGCTGAATTCCGGATAGATTAAACAGTATAATTTATAGTTACGAATCGAGCCAGAATGTGATACCACACGAATATTATGTGTCTGTGTCAGATTGTAATAATCCTTGCCAGTCCATAATGCATTATCAACATAAATTTTCGAAGAGTCTGATGCTATATCAAACTTAAGTCTTTGCTTTGCAGCATTCAAAGGAATCTCTCTTGAATTATAAACCTGCTTTGTAGGAAGACAGAGAAGCATATTTCCTTCATCTACAAAATCAACATAATAGATGTTAGGCGTAATGTTTGTATAAGCTTGATCTATCTTAGTAACATCATCTTTGACAATGACATCAAATGAAGTAGTGTCCGTACGAAGGCCATCTCCCAAAATTGTATTATAGGTTGAAGCCATTACTACCACATGAAAGGTACCTGGTACACTATATGAATATGTAAAACGTCCTTTATTGACGACAAAGCCGGTATTGCTAGAATCTCTAAGTGAAAATTTATGACCTTCATCACCTGTATAAACGACAATCTGGTCGGCAACACCCGTAAAATCAATCTTCATTGACTGATTGATTTCTAAGTTTTTTTGCGAAACACTGAAACTAGATACAGGCGTTCGAGCAGGTTGATTCTCATCTGAACATGATACAAGCCCCATGACTAATGTCAGCATCATCAGGTAACAGAAGAATGCCCTATATAAATGTAGATAATTAATTACTTTTTTCATTGTTTATTTCTATTAGTGTCCAACATTTAATAACCGGGATTTTGCTCAACGACTCCATTGGAAACGTCAATTTCAGTCTGTGGAATGGGCATCAATTCATTTATACCCTCACGGAAAAACGCACCCCTTCTGTTTGCTCGAAAGGCAGCAAAAGCATGCAAGACATTAGCAGCTTGTCCTTGCCGTACCAAATCAAAATATCTGTCCCATTCGTACGCAAACTCCATTCTTCTCTCTTGCCAGATCTGATCTCTAATATAACCATATCCGCCAGCGACATATAACTTTGTAGAGCTGTTAATGGTATTCACTTGAGCCTTACATTTATTCAAATTGGCTAATGCATTAACCCTATCACCCGTTTCATTAAGAGCCTCTGCATACATCAATACAACGTCTGCATATCTCAAGACACGACGGTTCTTTCCATTGTCACCAGCATATTTTGGTTTATCCGTTTTAGGAGTATACCACTTGAGTGAAACATAATTTCCTTCACCTCCCTGCCAGATTTCTCCATCGAAAGTTTGTCCTTGATGGTGAATGGTAAAGTCCTTACGCACATCCGAACCAAAAATATTGTCAAGCAACTGGTCCGTAGAATACATCTTTACTTGTCCAACGTCGAAGAATTCCAGTCCCTGCCCTTCGTTTGTATCACCACCGGTACCGTCGCCACTCTCTTTGAAAACAACTTCCCAAATAGATCCTTTGCAAAATTCTCCCTCATTATAGAATTGGAAGAGATATGCCATCTTATCGCCATTATGGAGAGGACTCCCATAATAATTCGTATATGACAGAGAATATGCATTACTTATTTGGCTCAAATTATCGGTAGGATTCTCATACTCACTTGTATTGTTTTTACCTCCCGAAATCTTTTCTACAGGTTTAAACCAAAGACGTGTACGAAGATTATCCCAGTCTTCTGTACTATTCGTACGAAGCATCTGTGCATAAGTCATAGGTGCACCATCAACCATGTATTTTCCAAGCTCAACCATTTGTTGCCACTTATCAGAATTTACGCCTGGTTTTGCCTCGTACATCAAGACCTTCATCAATAGAGCAACAGCGGCTCCACGAGTTACCTTTCCTAATTCTGATGAACTTCCATAGACAACGGGTAACATAATCGCTGCTTCACGTAAATCTTTTTCAATATAAGCGTAGCACTGTTCTTTTGTTGAACGAGGAACGACCAACGAATCAACAGACTCTTGCTCCGGCCGAATGGGTACACCTCCAAAAGTTTTCACTAGATTGAAATAATAGTATGCACGAAGGAACTTGGCTTGTCCATAAATCCATCGGATGCCATCATAAGTAGTCTTAGCATCTGTAGAAATCCGGACTTTGTTAATATTATAAATAACTTGATTGACGCGATGAATAGCCTTGTAATTTATATCCCATCTTTGCAAAATCCAAGTATTTGAAGTATTGAATCTAAAGTTGACAAGTTGTCCCATCTGTGAAGACAAACCTTCATCAGTTCCGAAAACGTTGTCACCCATTGCTTCACCAAACCTCCATTCCTGATCGTTATAAGCATCAGACTGTAAGACATCGTATGCTGCATCCAATGCGGATTGCATCTTGTATTGCGTATCATAATAGGTCTCATCTATAGCATTTCCTTTGACTTCTTTGTCCAGAAAATCGCTACATCCTGTTAATAAAACGAGAAGAGAGATAACAGCTAACTTATTTAGTAAATTATTCATATGATGATTTTTCCTTGTAGTTATTATAAGCTCAATTTAACACCAATCGTAAAGCTCCGAGCCTGCGGATAATTTCCCTGGTCTACGCCCATACTGAGATTATTACCCTCTGACCCTGCTACTTTTCCAACTTCCGGATCGAATCCGTCATATTTTGTAAACGTCAGCAGATTGTATGCCGTTAAAGAAACGGCCAAATTATTAATATGCCATTTACTAAGAAAAGCTTGAGGAACCGTATAGGTCAGTTGTGCTTGTTTCATTCTGAGATAAGAACCGTCCTGAACGAAGAAATTGCTTGCTCGAAAGTTTCTTGGAACATCATTATTGGCTAAATCCGGGATATTGGTATTTGTATTCAGTGGGAAGAACGTTCTTGCCTGATTTTCCAACTGGCCAGACCAATGTTTACTTCTGATATCCGCATATACATTACCAGCGGCGGCATTATATAGATAATAGTCCATGACATTAAAGATCTTATTGCCTGTCTGTCCTTGGAAGAAAATGCTAAGGTCAAAATTCTTGTACCCTATCGATAGTGGTACACCAAATACAAATTTAGGCAACGGACTGCCCAAGTATGTTCGGTCTTCAGCAGTAATTCTATTATCTCCATTTAAATCCTTGAACCGAAAATCGCCAGGCATCGTGGTTTGTTCAAAATCATTCTTTCCAACCTCATACTGTGCACTTTTTCGTATTTCATCATAGTTCTGAAAGATACCATCGGTAACATATCCAAAGAAACTGCCGATGGGCTGGCCGACTGCCGTCTTCGTTACATAGTCAACAATACTACTTTCATTGAGATAAGATCCATAAATAGGTTCGTTTCCTGACCCTAAACTTGTTACTTTATTCTTTATCCAAGAAAGATTGAATCCAGCTTCATACCTCCAGTTCTGCCCAATGCGGTCGCGCCATTTTACATCAATCTCCCAACCGTTGTTCTTGACAGCACCGGCATTTGTCATTGGACTTTGATCCAATCCTGCAGAGCTTACAGTAGGTACACGCAGCAACATATCTGTTGTTTTCCTGTCAAAATATTCTACCGTCAACATCAGCTTGTTATTCAAGAACGACAAGTCGACACCAGCATTCCAACTTTCGTTCTTTTCCCACTTGATACCGTTGTTTCCCAGTACAGTTGCCGTAGATCCTTCGTAAACAGTAGCATTTCCTAATCCATAAGGATAATTATACCCAGAAGTCAGATAAGTGTATCTGGATAGCTCATCAATTCTGTTGTTTCCAAGCAAACCCCAACCAATGCGCAGCTTACCTGAACTCATCCAATGAGTGATATTCTTCAAAAAAGATTCATTCGTGAATTTCCAACCTAAAGAAACAGATGGGAATATACCCCAACGGTTTCCTTTGGCAAACATAGAGGAACCATCGGCACGTACGTTCGCCTGGAACAGGTATGTGTCATTATAGCTATAATTGATACGCCCGATCAGACCAATTGAAGTCCAATCACGATCCAGCCCATAAGTTTTATCCCCAGTGTACGCACTTGAAAGATAGTGAAATGTCGACTCGTTACTTGGCGTTCCAGATCGATTGGACTGTTGCCAAGTGTATGTATATCCCTCAGCCGTCTGACCTGCTAAAACTGTCAGATTATGATGTTCGTTCTTCCACAAGAACGTCAGCAAGTTATTGATCTCCCATTTACTGGTTGTACCTTG
>CALNBT010000169.1 GCA_937874345.1 uncultured Prevotella sp. | reverse complement strand
GGCAATTTCTCTATTTTATGTTCTTGAAGTATTTGGGCAGCAGCTGTCAAATCAGTCTGTACATGTGTTGTAACCAAGTTTTCACTTGTCATGACTTCGTCTATCTTCTTATCAAAGCGACGTTCAAAACGCAAATCACGATTTGTAACGATGCCGACCAAATAATTATTATCGTCAACAACTGGTATTCCACCAATGTGGTAATCGTGCATGATGTCCAATGCGTCTTTCACAGTACTTCCCCTGCGGATCGTAACTGGATCATAAATCATTCCATTCTCGGCACGTTTCACAATAGCAACTTGGCGAGCCTGTTCTTCTATTGACATATTCTTATGAATCACACCAATACCACCCTCACGGGCAATAGCAATAGCCATCGCTGATTCTGTAACAGTATCCATCGCTGCTGTCACAAATGGATTATTCATCTCAATGTGACGCGAGAATTTGGTTTTCAATTCAACCTCTTTCGGCAGTACTTCAGAATAAGCGGGAATTAAGAGGACGTCATCGAAAGTAAGACCGTCCATAACAATTTTTTCTGCAACAAATGATGACATATGTAGGTACCTTTTTAAAATTTATTGCGTGCAAATTTAGCAATAAAAATCCACAACTTTTGTAATTTTATTGATTTTCTTTGTATTTAATTGTATTTAACGCGATAGACTTGTTCCGAATAGCAGCTATCATAAATGGAAAAAACAGAAAACTGATTCCCTTTATGCATAGACACCAAATTAGGGCATGTATCAAGCGCTAACTTTTCTTAATGATTTATTTAAGAAAAAAGCCAAATAAGCGAAGTAATATGGATCAGAAAGTTACATTATTTATAACTTTTTCTAATAGAAAAGGCCATAGCACATTCATCAAATGAGATAATCTTTACTATCGAAAAGAAAGGAAAAAGCACCTTTTGCCCTAATTGGCCAACTCTGAAATTAACTTGATGCGAACCAACCTTAATTCTTCTTCTGTATACAGATCACCAAACTCCTTTAATGCAGCTTTGATGCCATCTGTTTCACTATCACGGTAATATTCAAATATCTCATCAATATGATCATCATCCATTACTTCCTCCAAGAAATAATCGATGTTGATTTTTGTGCCACTATACACAATAGCCTCCAATTCATCCAATAGTTCATCGAAGTCTAGGCCCAGAGCATTCGCAATATCATCGAGTGCAATTTGTCGGTCAATGTTCTGAATAATCTTGACTTTCAGCATGCTCTTTTTAGGAACAGTTCTCACACGAAGTTCTTCCAACCGTTCGATACAATTTTCCTCACAATGTGTTTTTATGAGCTGTAGAAATTCATATCCATAACGCTTGGCCTTTCCTGCCCCAACACCCTGTATCTGCTGCAGTTCTTCCATTGTTACAGGATACAGCGTTGCCATCTGTTCCAAGGAAACATCCTGAAAAATCACGTATTGCGGAACATTCAGTTTAGCTGACATCTTCTTCCGCAAATTTTTTAGCATTGAAAATAGTTCTGGATCGAGAACACTCGACATGCCTTCGTGCGATTCTTCATCATCGTAATCGCTGAATTCAGTATCAAGTGAAATCATAAAGGATGTTGGATTCTTGATGAATTTCTTTCCTTGACTTGTAACCTTCAACAATCCATAGTTCTCAACTTCTTTTTCAATAAAGCCATTGATAATGCCTTGTCTGATAACAGGGTTCCACACCTTCGGATCTTCATCTTCACCAAGTCCGAACTCTTCCATTTTGTCATGCTTGTGAGAAACAATGTCATCGGTCAGATTTCCAACAATAAAATCGATGACATAATCCTGTCTAAAATTGCCTTTTAGAGATAAGATCGCATTTAAAGCTATCAAAAGCGCATTTTTCGCTTCACGTTTTTCTTTCGGATGCAAACAGTTGTCACAATTATGGCAGTTTTGGTCAGGATAATCTTCACCAAAATAATGCAACAACATTTTACGTCGGCATACAGAAGATTCAGCATATGCTGCCGTCTCCTGCAATAGCTGTCTACCTATATCCTGCTCAGCAACCGGTTTACCCTCCATGAATTTTTCAAGCTTTAGCAAGTCTTTCTTTGCATAAAACGCGAGGCAAATACCTTCCCCGCCATCTCTTCCTGCACGACCGGTTTCTTGATAATATCCTTCCAAGCTCTTAGGAATATCGTAGTGAATCACAAAACGCACATCAGGCTTATCAATACCCATGCCAAAAGCGATTGTTGCAACGATGACATCAATTCTTTCCATCAGGAAATCGTCCTGTGTCTGCGACCGAGTAACACTATCCAATCCGGCATGATAGGGTGCAGCTTTGATATTGTTAGCCAGCAATACATTTGAGAGCTCTTCTACTTTCTTACGAGAAAGACAATAGATAATGCCACTTTTACCTTCGTGAAGACGAATGAACTTGATGATTTGTTTATCAATATCAGTTGCTTTCTGCCTTACTTCATAATATAAGTTAGGGCGGTTGAATGAGCTTTTAAATTCTCTTGCATCAGGTATACCAAGACTTCTCTTGATGTCTGTTCGTACTTTATCTGTAGCAGTAGCAGTTAAAGCAATAATAGGCGCGTCACCAATCTTATTGATAGTGGGGCGGATATTTCGATATTCTGGACGAAAATCATGTCCCCATTCAGAAATACAGTGTGCCTCATCGATGGCATAGAAAGATATTTTGATTTTTTTAAAGAATTCAATATTTTCTTCCTTGTTCAATGACTCAGGTGCAACGTACAGCAACTTAGTCTTACCTGATCGAATATCATCCATAACCTGCTGGATGGCAGCCCTATTCAAAGATGAATTGAGAAAATGGGCAATTCCCTCTACCTCACTCATTCCATTGATTACATCAACCTGGTTCTTCATCAGTGCAATAAGCGGCGAAACAACAATGGCTGTTCCCTCCATCATTAATGACGGTAATTGGTAACACAGGCTTTTGCCTCCGCCAGTCGGCATCAGCACAAACGCACTATTTCCAGCAAGAAGATGCTTAATAATTTCTTCCTGTTCACCCTTGAAAGAGTCAAAGCCGAAAAAAGCCTTTAACTTTTCTG
>CALNBT010000168.1 GCA_937874345.1 uncultured Prevotella sp. | reverse complement strand
GCCTATGCTTTGGGTGGATTGGGTAGTGGCTTTTGCGACAACGAGGAAGAACTGAACAAGCTGGTTGAAAAGTCGTTTTCATTCTCACCTCAGGTATTGGTTGAAAAGAGTCTCAAAGGCTGGAAAGAAATAGAATACGAAGTCGTTCGTGACCGCTACGACAACTGTATCACGGTTTGTAACATGGAGAATTTTGACCCGTTGGGTATCCATACCGGCGAGTCAATTGTCATTGCACCGTCACAGACTTTGAGCAATAGCGAATACCATAAGTTGCGCGAACTGTCAATCAAGATTATCCGTCATATCGGTATCATCGGCGAATGTAACGTACAATATGCATTCGATCCTGAAAGCGAAGACTATCGTGTCATCGAGGTGAATGCACGTTTGAGCCGCAGTTCCGCATTAGCCAGTAAGGCAACAGGTTATCCGCTCGCTTTCGTAGCTGCAAAACTGGGTATGGGATATGGTCTCTTTGAGTTGAAAAATTCGGTTACCAAGACCACCAGTGCGTTCTTCGAACCTGCCCTCGATTATGTGGTCTGCAAGATACCCCGTTGGGACTTGTCTAAGTTCCATGGTGTTGATCGCGAGTTAGGATCATCCATGAAGTCGGTTGGCGAAGTGATGGCTATCGGTCGCAACTTCGAAGAGGCTATTCAGAAAGGTCTTCGTATGATTGGCCAAGGTATGCACGGCTTTGTAGAGAACAAGGAATTGGCAATCGAGGATCTTGATGCTTCACTACACGAACCGACGGACAAGCGTATCTTCATCATCTCGAAGGCTATGCACAAGGGTTATACCATTGATCAGATTCACGATTTGACCAAGATTGACAAATGGTTCCTACAAAAGCTAAAACACATCATTGATATCGATGAGGCCCTGAAACGTTGCACCAGCATCAATGTCCTGGACAAAGACTTGCTCCGTACGGCAAAGGTTTATGGCTTTACCGATTTCCAGGTAGCACGTGCCGTTGGTCTTGATGCAGAGATGAACATGCAGAAGGCCATGCTTGTTGTCAGAAACCTGCGTAAATCATATGGCATCATTCCTTATGTCAAGCAAATTGATACGTTGGCAGCTGAATATCCGGCCCAGACCAATTATCTTTACCTCACTTATTCAGCCGTTGCAAATGATGTTACATACTTAGGCGACAAGCGCTCTATTGTTGTTTTGGGGTCGGGGGCATACCGTATCGGTAGTTCGGTAGAATTCGACTGGTGCGGTGTTCAGGCACTCAATACGATTCGTAAAGAAGGTTACCGATCGGTGATGATCAACTATAACCCTGAGACGGTATCGACAGACTATGATATGTGCGACCGTCTGTATTTTGACGAGTTGACCTTCGAGCGCGTGATGGATATCATCGAATTGGAAATGCCTCACGGAGTTATTCTCTCTACCGGTGGACAGATTCCGAACAACCTGGCCATGAAGCTTGATGAACAGCATGTCCCAATCCTTGGCACATCTGCAAAGGATGTTGACAATGCCGAAGACCGTGCCAAGTTCTCTTCCATGCTCACCCGAAATGGAATCAACCAACCCGAATGGAGTGCGTTGAAATCATTGGACGACATCACTAAGTTCGTTGATAGGGTAGGATTCCCGGTATTGGTTCGTCCTTCATATGTCTTGTCGGGTGCTGCCATGAACGTATGTTCTAACCAGGAAGAGTTGGAGCGTTTCCTAAGGCTGGCCGCCAATGTGAGTGAAGATCATCCTGTGGTGGTATCCAAGTTTATTGAAAATGCCAAGGAAATAGAGATGGATGCTGTTGCGATGAACGGAGAAATCATGACCTATGCCATCTCCGAACACATCGAGTTTGCAGGAGTCCACTCGGGCGATGCCACGATACAATTCCCTCCTCAAAAGCTCTATGTAGAAACCGTTCGACGTATCAAACGTGTCAGTCGACAGATTGCCAAGGCGCTCCATATCCATGGACCCTTCAATATCCAGTTTATGGCCCGCGACAACGATATTCTGGTCATTGAATGTAACCTGCGTGCATCGCGTTCGTTCCCCTTTGTTAGCAAGGTTCTTAAGCTGAACCTGATTGATGTTGCGACCAAAATCATGCTGGATATTCCCGTTGAGAAACCTCGCAAGAATCTGTTCGACCTGGATTATGTGGGCATCAAGGCATCCCAGTTCTCGTTTAACCGATTGCAAAAAGCCGATCCCGTATTGGGCGTCGACATGTCATCTACCGGTGAGGTTGGATGTTTGGGCGACGATAGTAACCAGGCATTGCTCAAGAGTATGCTCAGTGTTGGCATGCGCATCCCGAAACACACCGTTTTGTTGTCTACCGGTGGAGCCAAGCAAAAGGCCGAGATGCTTGATGCCGCCAAGACACTCCAGGATCATGGATACGAATTGTATGCAACCGGCGGTACCAGTCAGTATCTTTCTGACAATGGTGTCGCAAACACGCGGGTCTATTGGCCAAGTGACGAAGGACAGGAGCCCCAGGCCCTTACCTTACTTCACGAGAAGAAGATAGATATGGTGGTCAATATCCCGAAAGATCTGACCCCTCGCGAGTTAACAAACGGCTACAAGATCCGTCGGGCGGCTATCGACCTTAATGTTCCACTTATCACCAACAGCCGTTTGGCCAGTGCCTTTATCACGTCATTCTGTACATTGGATATGGATGAAATTGATATTAAGGCATGGGATGAATATTAATCGGGAGACACGCTCCCTGCAGACCTCTCTTGTCCTCCCATCTGGCGAAGGCAAGAGAGGTCTTCTCTTTTAAATTTTCTTGCTAAAAACCTATGTCCATCATTGAAATCACTTCTCTAACACAACCCGGAGTAGAGATCTTTGCTTCTCTGACCGAAGCTCAATTGCGAAATCGTTTGGATAAAACCAAGGGGATCTTTATTGCCGAGAGTCCTAAGGTCATCCGTGTGGCGCTTGAGGCAGGTTACGAACCATTGGCGATGTTGTGCGAACGTCGACATATCCAGGGTGATGCAGCTGATATCCTTGAACGAATGGACGATATACCAGTGTATACCGGAGATCGAGAAATACTAGCTTCGTTGGCAGGATATACACTTACCCGTGGCGTATTGTGTGCCTTTCGTCGCAAACAACCCCAAGCTGTCAGTGAAATCACGAAGGGTGTCCAACGCATTGCAATCATCGATGGGGTAGTAGATTCGACCAATATAGGGGCAATCTTCCGATCGGCAGCAGCTTTGGGCATTGAAGCCATCTTGTTGACACCTACTTCGTGTGATCCATATAACAGACGAGCCATCAGGGTTTCCATGGGATCGATCTTCTTGGTTCCATGGACTTGGTTAGAAGAGCCTGTCTCAACACTACACGATCTGGGATTTTCCACCGTTGCCATGGCCTTGACACCGGATTCGCTACCCATCGATTCGCCTCGCTTGAAAGCTGAACCCCGGTTGGCCATCGTATTGGGGACAGAGGGAGACGGGCTTTCATACGATGTTATTCATGCCTGTGACTACACTGCTCGCATTCCGATGTCACACCATGTCGATTCCCTCAATGTGGCTGCCGCATCAGCAGTAGCCTTCTGGGAGTTGAGAAAACGGTAATTCGTAGGTCTTTAAGGCTGTCTGCATCGAGCTATCTGTCACTTGTAATCCTTTAATCTTTCTAATTCGATTCTCAGTCATCAAATATTGATGAAAGACTTTCAAAGAAAGAATTCGTTTTTCAGTGTCTTTCATGTGAAATAAATTCATTTACTTTGTAAAAAAGAAGCGAAATATATGAAGCAGCATAAGATTTACGAGCCAACCGACAAGATGATATTGCTCATCAGTGATAATTACAACGTCTTGCAAACCATGGAAGCATTCGGCATCGGTATGGGATTTGGCGACAAAACGGTTGACGAGGTATGTGCTGAACGCAATGTTGACACGTTTACCTTTCTTGCGGTGGTAAATTTTACCATCAACGGCTACCATGAGGTCTACGATATAGAGAAACTTTCGGTGCCTACTTTGTTGCATTATCTCAAGGCGAGTCATCGTTTTTTTCTTCATTTTCAACTGCCATATATTCGTGAATCGCTGATTGGTGCACTTGATACGGAGAACAATCTTGCAAAGCTTATCATCAAGTTGTATGACGGTTATGCGAAAGAAATCAAAGCGCACATGAACTATGAAGAGAAAAATGTCTTTCCATACGTTGAAGCATTGTTGCGTGGAGAAGAACCAACCGATTATGATATAGAGACTTATTCGAAACATCATCGGAAAACGCTGCAGCTCCATGAATTGAAAAACATCATCATCAAATACCTGCCTGATGATGAAAAGCGGTCAAACCTGCTGTCGACAACGCTTTACAATATCTATAACAACGAAGAATGGCTTTTACTTCACGAAAAGGTTGAAGAGAATATCTTTATTCCTGTAATCCGTAACATGGAGCAAAAGCAAAAGAAAGACGATCTGTCGCTGAAGATCTCGAATATGATTTCACAGAACGACAAGAACGTCGATGTGCTGAGCGAGCGTGAGAAAGAAGTGATTGTGGGCGTTGTTCAGGGAATGTTAAACAAGGAGATTGCTGATTGGCTTCATATTTCGACCAATACCGTTATTACGCATCGACGTAACATCGCCCGAAAATTGCAGATTCATTCACCAGCGGGATTGACCATTTATGCGATTGTCAATAATATGATTGACATATCTAAAGTGAGTATATAGGCATTCATGCCATTGTGAGATCATGAAAATGATTTTATTATAGAATAGTCCTTTAACTTTCTTTGAACGATAGAAAACAATGTCTTCGTTATTTTTTATGTATTTTTGTCATTTCCAAAACGAAATCATTTAATGTGCTATCCATCATGGAGCAACAATATTATAACCAATTTGTAGCCGACATCTGTCAATTCATACCCAAGAAAAATATTTATACCGACGAATTGCGTACCCTTGCATGGGGGACAGATGCCAGTTTTTACCGCTTGACACCCAAAGTGGTCGTTCGCGCAAAAGACGAGCAGCAAGTTGTCAAGGTCATCATGGCTTGTCAACGACATCATCTTCCGTTTACATTCCGTGCAGCGGGAACCTCGCTGTCGGGCCAAAGTCTCAGCGATGCGGTATTGATCGTTGCCGGAAAGAGTTGGGAACAGTATGAAGTTTCGCCTGATCATGACAGCATTCGTATGCAGCCCGGATTGGTTGGGGGCTATGTCAACCAAATACTGAAGCCCTTCGGACGTGTATTGCCCCCTGATCCGGCAAGCGTCAATTCGGCTATGATTGGTGGTATAGTCAGTAACAACGCTTCGGGTATGAATTGTGGCGTTCATGCCAATAGCGACCGCATGCTATTGTCGGCTCGCATCATTCTCCCTGACGGCACGCTGTTGGATACCGGTAACAAGGAAAGCCGCGAGGCCTTTAAACAGTCACATCCAGAATTCCTGCAACGCATCACATCCTTACGTGACCGTGTGCGGTCGAATACCAAACTTTCTGAATTGATACGTTATAAGTACGGTATCAAGAATGTGACGGGTCTCAATATCCGTCCCTTGGTTGCTTACGACGATCCATTTGATATCATTGCCCATTCCATCGTTGGATCTGAAGGCACATTGGCATTCCTCTCGAGTGTTCACATGCGTACGTTGCACGAATATCCCTTTCGTGCATCGGCCATGGTCTATTTCCATTCGATGAAAGAGAGCTGTTATGCCATCGTGGAGATGAAGAAACTCACCTCATCCGACCAAGATTTAGCATACAGTGCAGAAAACCTGATGGTGAAGAGTGCCGAAATGCTCGATTATCTGTCACTGGCCTCTGTCAACGATCCTGTTTATCTTCAATACCGGAAGGATGTGGATGCAGGTCTGGTTCCGGGTGTTGAGCCTGGTGACTATCATCATCTGACGGCTATCCTCACCGAGACCAAAGCCGTTACCCATGAGGATTTGTTGTACAGGATGGAGACTATCAAGCAAACCATGAGCCACTATCATCTCTACAAGGAACCTACCTTTACCGAAGATCCAAAGCTATACAATCAATATTGGGCCATCCGATCGGGTATCTTCCCGTCGGTGGGCGGTCGCCGTCCTGTTGGAACCACTTGCTTGATTGAGGATGTAGCATTCCATTTGGAAGACCTGCCCGAGGCAACTGTTGAACTTCAGGCGCTTTTGGCTAAGTATGGCTATCAGGATGCGTGCATCTATGGACATGCCTTTGAAGGTAATTATCATTTTATCTTTAGTCAAAGCTTTAACGAAGAGGCAGAAGTTAACCGGTATGCCGACATGATGAAGGCGGTTGCGAGAATGGTTGTCGAGAAGTACCATGGATCGTTGAAAGCCGAACACGGTACCGGCCGCAACATGGCACCGTTTGTGAAATACGAATGGGGAGCCGATGCGTACGAGGTGATGAAGGAATTGAAGGGTATCTTCGATCCGAAGGGCTTGCTCAATCCCGGTGTTATCTTCAATGAAGAACCGGTTAGTTTTATTCAGCACTTGAAACCCTCGCCACCATTGTCGTATGATTTCGACCGTTTGAAATCGCTTTCTCCACGCCAGTCGACCGAAGCGATGATAGAACTGGTACACCGTGCCGACAAATGTATTGGTTGCGGGTTCTGCGAAGTGAACTGTGTGTCGTGTGGAATGACGCTCTCTGCGAGAATGCGTATCGAGGTTCAACGAAATATCTGTGCACTCGAAGCACAGGGCACGCCCGAGTCGAAGGCCCATGCCGAACAACTACGCAAGGCATATCAGTACGAGGGTGATGTGACCTGTGCGACCGACGGACTCTGTGCTACCTCTTGCCCGATGAACATCAATACCGGCGATCTGACACACCTCATCCGTCAGTTCAATATGCTCGATTCTCCAGCGGGATATCGTGTCGGTAATTTTGCGGCACAACACATGGCCGGTATCAAGAAAGGATTGCGGATGGTGCTTGATGTAGCATCGTTTGGCCATCAGGTGTTAGGCTCGAAAGCCATGACCGGCTTCACCCAAGGATTGCATCGGGTGGGTGTTCCCCTGTGGACCACGTCGATGCCCCATGCCATCAGTCAACCGGTAACGCCTCCCCAGTTATCTTCCAATAACCGTGAGCACGATTTGAAAGTTGTCTATTTCCCAAGTTGCATCAACCAAACCATGGGATTGGCAAAAGGAGCTCCCGTTAAAAATTCTGTTGTTGACGAGATGTGCCTGTTGCTACAGAAGGCTGGGTATGAAGTAATATTCCCCCCAAACATGAACAGCATGTGCTGTGGGCAGATTTGGGAAAGCAAAGGCATGATGGATATTGCCGACCGCAAGACGCAAGAGCTTGGAGATGCATTATGGAAGGCGAGTGAAGAAGGACGTTATCCGGTGCTTTGCGACCAGAGTCCATGTCTGCATCGCATGCGGAAGACCATTACGCGGATGAAGCTTTACGAGCCGGTTGAGTTTATCATGACCTATCTCAGAGAGCGTCTCGATTTTCATCCGACCAATCGGCAAATAGCTGTACACATCACCTGTTCGACGCGCGAGATGGGATTGACCGACGAGATGATAGCATTGGCCCATCTCTGTTCCAATCAGGTATTGATACCCGATGGAGTGGGTTGTTGTGCGTTTGCCGGTGACAAGGGCTTTACTCATCCCGAATCCAACCAATGGGCGCTTCGTAAACTAAAATCCCAGATAGAAGCAAACAAGGTAACGTTTGGCTATAGCAATAGCCGTACGTGCGAAATAGGTCTTCAAACCCATTCAGGCATTCCTTATATGAGCATTGCCTATCTGGTGAACGACTGTACGACAGCCAAGTAGGCACTAATAAATATTTTTTGAAGGGACCATCGTGTATTCTATAGAATGCGGCATGGTTCCTTTTTCTGTGCAAAATCCGCTTTGACACTTGGGAAGGTACCAGCATCAAGGTTGCTCAATAGGGTATGATTTTTTGACTCAAATAGGGTTCCCGAACAAAGTCATGGATATCGAGCTGCAAAATAGGTCATTTTGAAGCACGATATGGCCCATATTGCCAGCCAATATCATGGATATTGTCTGAGGACAGATTCGCTATGATTTGCTGTCTTTCGTCCTTAAACAATCAGAAACATCATTACGAAAATAATTCTTTATGGTTTCGGATATCCTCCACAATAAAAAAAATTGTTATTCAATGATCTAGAATAGTTGAAAGATGATTTTCACCCGTTTGTTTCTGCTGATATCACCGGGATTCGTCCCGGGTTTGCCCTCTGGGACCTTCTTGAAGGCTTTCGAATAAAAATCCTTCCAATAGTCGGTTATTTGTCCCTTGCGATCATGAAAACTCATGGGTATGGTATGGAAAATGGACTTTCCATCCTCATCGATATAGGAGAGTTGCACCAGTTCACTGCAATAAATGGCGCTGTCAGTGGGTTCAAAATAAAAATCATAGGGTCGGTTCAGATAGGATAATGCCTTTATAATCGATTGTTTTTTGTCGAATGAACCACAGATTCTGCCCACATAAACGTGCAGCCCATCCCGCTTTCGATTCAAAGTTGAGTCGATAGGCAATCTGACGACACCGCGTGAAATCGCTTCAATGGTGGAGAGCTTTTTAGTGGTTCGGTGAACAATCGCAACATGATCGATGGCCAGGCAGTCGAATCCCTGTGTTACATCGGTGATGGCATTTCCATTATCTTGAGCGTAAAACAGCAGGTCGCCATTCTTCAGCTTTTCAATCTTTGAAGATAAAGGACGTTTTTCAACCCTGTCTACCCATTTTCCCTGTACATCAAGCGCAGCAACGATGTTCAACAACAGCAATAGTATTGTTGAAATAACCATCTTTCCTAACTGAGAATATTGCCATCTGTCAATCATTGTGGGGGATTTCTTTCTGGCACAAAAGTAAGTTCTTTCCATGAATTGCCCAAATCATTCTGTTTTTCGATTCATTGATGAAACGAATAAAGGGGTACAAAAGTACCCCTTTATCGTGATTCCGTTGGGATTCGAACCCAAGACCCACAGCTTAGAAGGCTGTTGCTCTAATCCAACTGAGCTACGGAACCATTAAAACGACTGCAAAAGTAATCATTTCTCTTGACATTTGGCTGTGGATAGTGTTCGATTCTAAAACGATTAGCGTTTTTTAACAAACCAGAATGTGAACACGCCAGCTTAAAAGTTTGTCTAGTGGAAGACCGTATGCAAAGCCTAATTTGCCTTGTACCGTCCACACAATTGATTGAACGCGCAGTTTTTACATCTGTCGAGGTCGTCAGTTGCAACGAAAGGTTGTTCAGGGTCGAAGATTTCTGCTAATAGTTTCTGAAGCTGTTCTTCAAATTCTTTTTGGCAGGAAGAGATATCTGTTATCTTTTCGTCATTGATGGATAGGGTAGGATCATATTCTTGAGCAGCGGTGTTTTGAATAAAGAGCAGGGCAGGACTGACAGGCAATTTATCGGGATTGACTTCCTGGTGGTTCTTGATGATGGCTGCATATAGAAATGTCTGCAAAAAGTAATCACTGTGTTTGGACGTTACATTCTGTGGATCGAAAATCTCTTCGATAGAAGTGAGCTTATCCTTCATCGGTTTTCCTGTTTTGTAATCGATCACGCGAATACGTTTGGTATCATTGCTATCGATAATTTCGTCCAGGCGGTCGATAAATCCTCCTAAGGTTATCGTTCTGTCTTTGCCCGTTGATGTGGGGAATGTCAGATTTGTATAGAAATCCTTTTCCAGGAACCTGATGCTGAACGGGGCCAATTGTTTATCCAAATCGAGTAAACGGTGAAGGTAAGTCAAGATAACCTTTCGGTTGATCAGTTGCAAACCGTTGTATTCGGGCCGCTGTTGGTTGTTCTTTACCTTGAACAAAATGTCATTATAAGCCTGATCGACAATTCTTTCCAAGGCCAAGCCTTGATTTTTGTTCAGCATATTAGAAATGGCTTCCTTTTGTATCAATCCATTTTGTTGGGCAAGATATTGGTAAATAAGAAACGCACTGTGGTGGAAGATATTTCCAAACATGCGCATGTCGTCTAGATCTTCAGCCTCGGGTTCCTTGAGTCCGGCCACGATATGATAGTAAAACAGCAAAGGGCACCTTAGGTAACTGTTGATGGCCGAGGGAGACAACTTTTGGATCTGATTGAGCTTTTGTAAAACCCGTTCATCTTTTTCGATTTGTTGAGTCTCGGTGTTCATCAGTTGTTGGCCCGATTTCATGGCCAACCGACGGATAACGCCCTTTCTCTCTACCAATAACTGTAGCATGAATCGGCTCATTTCGCCCGTTTGACTTCCTTCAGTCGAATTGTTGTAGGTAAAGGTGATGTCGGATGCTCGTTGTAGCAGTCGATGAAAATAGTACGAATAGATCGCTATCTTGTTATTGATGGTGGTGAGCTCGTATGCCTCTCTGATGGAATGGGGGATAAATGACGAATCGTCTACACCCTTGGGCATGTTGCCTTCATTGCAGGACAGTACCAAAAGATGATCGAAATCAAGATTTCTTGTTTCCAACACGCCCATAATTTGGATGCCCTCTGCCGGCTCACCATGAAAAGGAATGCTGGTAGATTTGATGATCTGGGTAATGATACGTTCGTACGTTGTACGGTTTACCAGCAAGTCACCTTGTTCTATAAGAGATGCCACCCTATTGATGATGGTGTACATCCTGAAGACAGACTCCTGAAAAAACGCATCTTCATGCGTGTTGCCATTCTTACCGATGCGTTGAAGAAGGGTTGCCAACCATCGGGTTATCTTCAACTGATCAGGATCATCTTCAATGTCTTCGAACAACAGGGCCATTCCTTCGTCAAGGGATAATTGGGAACGATGCGGGAAATAAAGTTTGTCTTGATCCAACAAATCTGACAACTGCTGATCATTGGGAGATATGTACGGGGTGTAAGGGTGACGCAGAATCCTCTTCACAGCCGTCAGCCGGTATTGGTCTGAATGCTGGATGTGGCCGGATAGCTGCAGGTGAATCAAGGTTATCACTAATGAGGATACAGGTGACTGTGACAAAGGAAAGCCTGTCGTGACATTGATTTTCTCCACTGATGGTGGGATACAGTGGATAACGGTTTGCAGCAACGACTCGTCACAGAGGACGATGGCAGTCTTTCGACCGGCCTCAATGCGCCCGTCTTGATTCAACCATTCGCTGATATAACGTGCCTGGATATCCTCGGTCTTGCCAGACATGAATGTGATGTCTTTGCTTTCCTCCAGTTGGTGATAGATGTTTTCATCCCGATTGTTCAGTTCATTGGGAAAATCGGATAGATATTTCCGAATATAATATCCGGCCTCGTGTTGGGGTGCAGACATGTAATAATCGTCAAAGTCCCAGTAAAATTTCGCCTTTCCTTGTTGTTTAAGACGCTTGAACAAAGTTTGCTCTACTTTCTGAAGGACGTTGAACCCCACAAAGACATAGGTGTCGAAGGCAAATTCGATGGATTCATCATTTACTACTTCACGGTATAACGCACCTTCGTATGCCAGGTTTTGATTCTTGAGGATGTCGTTGAAGCCGTGATAGATATCTGCAAGGTGGCTCCAAAGGATGATAAAACGCTGTTTCAGCTCTGTGTTGTGATCTTCAGAGAAGTTGCTGAAGAAGGCTTGTAGAATTCTTCTCTGTTCCTCGGTGAGGAAGGATACATCATCCAGTTCGTGGATGTTCTCAAGATTGGCAAATACTTTGTCGGCATCGGCCATATTCTTGTCGATATCATCAAAGTCGGAAATCAACAGTTGCCCCCAGCCATAGAACTGATCGAGTGATACTTCCTTGCCCGTACATTTTACAAAAGTTTTTTGCAAGTCGCTGACCAGTTTAATGGGATCGCCAACGATCCGTTGCGTATGATTTCTGAACAGATCACTGATGGTGATGTAGGTAGGGCTCCAGATGGGACGGTCAGACAACCGAGCGAGGTATTCGTTCATGAACAGAGAGGCGCGTTTGTTTGGAAAAACTACCGCTATTCTTGAAAGATTATTGCCGTGTTGACGGATGAGATCTTCGGCAACGTGTTCTAAAAAACTATTATTCATTGACTTCTTCTATCTGGTTGGTGTAAACGTACCACAAGTATCCCTTTATATTTTGGTATCCCATTTCTTTCAGCAGCAACATATATTGTAAGACTTGGTCGTGGTATTTTTCTCTGGGCTTTCCGAATTTAAAGTCAACGACAACCATTTGCTGACCGTCAGTCATGACTCTGTCTGGACGATGAACCTGTACCTCATTCGTGACAGGGTCTACATGTAGGATGCTGCACTCGTTGAACAACTGCCATTTGTCTGAAAACCACTCGGCAACCTTTGGGTTGTTGAGACGTTTCTGCAGCATCTCCTGTAATTTCTCATGAGTGATAAGTTCGTCATACAGGATTCCATCCTGTTCGAATTCACGCAAAACAGGTTCGATGTCTGTGACGGTCATTATCCTGGAAAATAACTGGTGCAGGATATTTCCCAACCGGATATAACCTTGCTGTGGATCGTCTTCGTCATCTTCCTGACTGACAAATGTACGGCTTTGGTTGCTTTGTTTGAAAGCGATCGGTGCATCATAACTCTGTATGGTGACATCTTTATTCTCGGGAGGTATCAGAAACACGTTTTGAGTAGCAATCTTTTCTTTTTCTTCTTCGAATTCTAACCGACCATATTCAAAGCGTAAAGTATCTTTACTGTCTTTGAAATCACCCTCTAGTTGACTGTCTTCCAGCTGGTCATGTAGCATCTCCAGACTGTCTTCGATGATGGCAGATCGACTTCCTCCCTGCTTCCTCTTGGCGATGACAAACAAATTTTTCACTGCACGGGTAAAGGCAACATACAAAAGATTCATATTATCGACTGTATTCTGCAGGTGTTCGGTTACATAATCGCTCTCAAAAATCGTTTCACTCATCTGGGTCTTCGAGAAAGAGATGGGCAATAAGGGCAGTTCATCAAAGGGATGCGTATGTGGAACGCACCAGAGTGTATCTGCCATTTCAAGTTTCCAATCGCAGAAAGGAATGATGACATGGTTGAATTCCAGTCCCTTACTCTTGTGAATGGTCATGATTCTGATACCTTCAATGCTGTCACTTTGGATGTTCGTTGCGTGAAGACTTTCATCCCAATGCAATAGAAAGTCGTCGATGTCGGCCAGATTATCAGTTAAATATTGGTTCAAGAGATCATAGAATGCACTGACGTAGGCGCTCTGATCTGATAACTTTTCCAACTCAAAGATGGCATAGAGTCGTTCAACACAGTCGATGATGGGCATAGATAGCAGACGGTATCGCTCTCCACAATAAGCAGACGGTAGCCACTGGTTGATGTGATCACGTTCCTCCCGCTGCCTTTTTGCCTGGTAATCGTCTTTCTTTTGCTGCTCTTGGTTTACTTCAATGGGTTCTGTAGAAAGACGGCGAGGATGAACAAACAGTTCATTGTCTGACAACAGTTTGCCACAAATCTGATTCTGATAGGCTTTTGCCAAATGAGCAATGCGTAGAATGTTTTCTGGATGGACGAGGCCATGCAATGCATCGATCAGAATATTGACTGCCAGCGATGCATCCAAGCGAAACGCTTCGTCTGAAACAACTTTAAAGTGTTCTGGTTGCTGCATGAGCCTATCCGCCATCTGAGGGATGTATTTGTTGGTTCTTACCAAGATAGCGATGTTACTTTCCTTTGCCCCTTGCTGAAATAATCTGCTCACGATGCCGGTTATCTCGTTTAACGTTGTCTCGACATAATCTTCTTTGGGCAGCAGTTTGATACTCACAAGTCCTTGACGTGTGCGACCGTCGGGCACCACCTGTTCCACATCATGGTAAGCCTTGCGCATTTGAGCTTCACCAACAAAGTCTCCAGCAGATGATAATGCCTGGCATTCTAAGTTGGTTGAGATTTGAAAGAAAGCATTATTAAATTCAATAATCCTCCTTAAGGACCTGTAATTGGTTTGTAAGGGCTTTAATTGAAGCATGGACTGCTGCTGTGGACTAAACTCGTTTTCGATATTGTTCAACAGTCGCCAGTCGCCCGAACGCCATCTGTAGATGCTTTGTTTAACATCTCCGACAATGAGGTTACTGCCATCAACCATACTCATGCATTCTTGCAAGAGTATCTTAAAGTTCTTCCATTGAACCGTACTGGTGTCCTGAAACTCATCAATCATGATGTGCTTGAGTCTGGTACCTATTTTTTCAAAGATAAATGGTGTATCACTGTCTTTTATTAACGAATGCAGCAAGGTTTGTGTGTCGCTCAATAAAAAGCTGTTTGACTGGCTATTCAGGTCCCGAACTTTGTTCTCAATGCCATCCAATAATCGAAATTGGGTAAGGTATTTGAGTGTGATATCAACTGATTTGTAGGTTCTGTACCATTCCTTGCGGTTACTTTCTGCCTCTTTCATCAGATCTGTCAGCTCAAGGCAAAGTTTAGTCCATGACGGATCATTGCGTTGGGCTTTGTTGACCCAGTTCTCCGAATTCTCCATGGCATTCTGATAGGTTGACAGATCAAGATCCTGAGAAGAATACTTTTCATTTTTCAGCTTCAGAAAATATCCTGCTGGGCCGGTCGATTTACGGGTCAGGTCGTCAATGGTTGCACCGTGTTGTTTGAGAATTTGTTCAAATCGTTGGTAATAAACTTCAAAACGTGTTTTGATTTGCTGGCGTTCATATTTAAGGTCTTTGATGAACGTCTGATAAAAAGCATCATCCAGAACCTTTTTTTGATGGATTGAATAGTATTCTTTGTAAACATCTTTAAAAATATTATTACCAAATTTCTTGATTTCATGCATTACACTCCACGATTGATTGGCATCAATCTTTTGGTTGATGAAATTCAATATCCAGTTTAGTTCAGGAGAGTTGGGCTTCAGTTCCTCAATCAAATCGTCCACAGCCTTTTCCATGACTTGCTTGTCATTCAGTTCTATCTTCAAGTTTGGGGTCAAGTCCAACTCACTTGCGAGGTTCCTCAACACTCGTTGAAAGAACTTATCGATGGTTTCTACGTGAAAGTAGTTGTAATTGTGCAACAATAAACCCAATGCTTGCCGAGCACGTTCTCTTACTTGTGCCTCAGAAAGTTCGGTAGACATCATGACATGCTTCAGATACTGCTCCGAATCTTCTAGATGGTTTGCAATACCATACAGCTGGCTCAAGATACGTATCTTCATCTCTTCGGTCGCCTTGTTGGTAAAGGTAACTGCCAAAATGGTGCGATAGGAATAAGGATTTTCGATGATCAGCTTGATAAACTGAGTGGCTAGTGTAAAAGTCTTGCCACTACCGGCACTCGCTTTATAGACTGTCAGCGTTTTGTAAACTGAAGGTGTTATCTCGTTTTGCTTGATTACTGTCATGATTACCAGTGTTTAAACAATTCCATACCGAATGTAAATCCGATATTTCTATACTTTCCGTTAATGCTGGAGGTAAAGGCTCCCACAGAGAAAAATCTGGTTTTGATGGCATAGCCCAATTCGGCATACAAGTGCATGTCTTGCACATTCAGCAGACTAACATAAAATCTTTCGCGTTCGATGAAATGACCAGCGAAAGGAGTCCAGGCTAACATCATAAAAGGAGATTCGTATGTGAAATTACCACGGATGTAATATTTTGAACTGTTATACATTTCTGATCTCAATAATTCGAATTCTCCAGACCATTCGTCGTTCCATCCATTTGGAATAAAGGTTTGACGAAAGTTTTCAAAGTCAACGAAATATCCGTTTTTGTCACGATGTGTATAGAATCCTGTCCCAACTCTCATGGAAACACTTTGAATGTTGTCAAGAGACAAGATGTATTGACCATCGAATTCCCATCTGGTATAGGGCATATTGGTGTTGGCAAAGTTCTTGATACTGTTTTCATAACTGGCTACGAATGTCGGGCCATTGTATCCCCAAGGACGGACCTTTACTTTAAGTTTGGGGGCCAATGATAAATATTTTGATGGCTTGTTAATGATTTTGAACCCAGTGGGGGCAAGGGCTGTTCTCTCATGTAGTATCATCCCGGCCTGAAACCCAAAGAACTTCGAGATGTCATAGTTGGCGAAACAATCCCAATATAGGTCCTTAAATTCGTCCAAATGCAGATTTTCCCAAATGGGATTATTGCTGGAAATACTCCTCATTTCATCGACAATACCTCTGTTGCGAATGCGCCTTCCAATGGATATGATATTCTCTAAATATCCATTTTTCTGTTTGTTGAAGAAATATTGCATTGGAAGTTGAAAGAAAAACTGATTTAGCTTAAAGGAATACCCACCTTTGAATTGCAGCCATATATCTTGATTCTTTGAAAATTGATAGCCTCCTCGGATATTAAAATTATACAAAACGCCTTGGGTTGGATTGTATTCCATATACAAAGGATTAAGAACGGGACTGATTTGGACGTATCCTTGTTGATTCCGGCCGAATTTTTGTTTGATGTCATTGAGGACATTATCTCCAATGACATCCCAAAGAACCATTTTCAGTGTTCCAATTTTGTGTTGGTCTACAGTGTCAGAAGCTGCTTTTTCTTGCGCAAGTGCCTTTCTATATTCCAGGACACGGTCGTACATCATCTGCTCGCTGTGCTTCAAGGGCTCCGTCCTGACCATCTCCATCTTTCGAAGATCGTCGTTGTCAACAATGGAATCGTTAAATATCTTGGGTAAATGATGAGCCATCATGTAATGACCGTTGACTACGTTACCAAGGAAAAAGAAACGAGCGTTCAGGTTACAGCGGATGGGCATCAGTGATGCGGGACCTCGTTCACCCATCTCTACAAACAGGTTGAAGATGATCATGTCGTATTCACCAATTAGAATTGTCTTGCTTACGCGTCCAGTTTGAGTATCTACCAAAGCCCAGCCGTTCACCAGAAGTGTATTTTTTAGAATGGGCTTGAACACAAGTTTACTGAAGTGCTTATTGAAAGGTTCAACTGAATAACGGTAGTATCTTCTGTTGTGTCGATGAAAAGGCGATAGAATATTTTTTTGGATCATCGTTGACTGATAGATGTTTGGCGTTAGGTAATGCACCATGGTCGGAAGAGTATTGGCGCGTCCAGGTACTGTTGACAATGATAACAGATTATCCAATTTATAGTCTCCATTGGGTAGTAAAGTTACCTGGTTATAGTTTTCTCCCATGAATTGCCTGCCAACACCACTGGAAACGGCATACATTGACGGAACTGCCATTAAAAGGAAGTTTCGTTTCGTAACTTCATATGAAAATTTCATGTATGAATAGCTTACCGAATCCAAATGTTGTGTCTGATCGATTGTTTCAGGATAGTGGAAAATTAAGTTCAACAAAGAATCAGGTCTGCTCTTGGCAGACAACGGTTCTGATAGGCTCAAAACAACGATCGATATCAGTAACAATTCTTTTCGAAAGGGTAATTTCATTGTTCACAAAGATAGCATTTGTTCATAGAAAACCAAAATAAAAAGATGATTTTCATTGACTAACGAAACCTTTGAAAACGACAAACGCCAATCATGAAGATTGGCGCCTTGGTACACCCTTAGGGATTCGAACCCTAGACCCACTGATTAAGAGTCAGTTGCTCTA
>CALNBT010000167.1 GCA_937874345.1 uncultured Prevotella sp. | reverse complement strand
TGCGCAACTTGTTGATTTACAACGAGTTACGCATCTTCAGCGGAGAGAGAGGGATTCGAACCCCCGGCACCTCTCAGTGCGACGGTTTTCAAGACCGTTGTAATCGACCACTCTACCATCTCTCCAAAATCGACGAGCTTTCTGGTCGAAAAGCGAGTGCAAAGGTAAAAGAAAAGTTTAACAATAGAAAAGGATTAAACTAGAAATCTATTTTCATTAAACTTTATTAACAAATTCACCGAATTGCAAAACCAATGGTATTGAGCAGCAATTCCATGGATATCGTGGTGCAAAATGGTGCATCTTGTCTATCAATATCAGCGACATTGTTTTGCCTTCGCGTAACAACATTAATAATTGCCACAGAGAATGATGTTTTGATCCCTGATGAAGGGTCTACCTCCACGTTTCTACTGTCAAACATCATACCTTGCATGGATGTTTTATTAAAGAAAATGGGTCCAACTCTACCCTATCAACCTTTGTCGTGATGACTTCGGATAACGATTGACAAGAAAGAAATGGTACGAGAAGATCTTCATCAAAGATTGGCATCAATAACTTGGAATGAAACAATTTTAAGAAATAATGGCGTTACCCCTGTAGCATGTTTGCGACCATAAAACGCCTTCGATCCATACAAATAAATACAGACGTATGGCAGCGCCGTTCAAGCATTCAGCAGTGCACATACGTATGATGAATGACTTGCTTATTTCATGACGAATGTTGTGACCGACTTGGGCTCCAACTGTGTTGTACCGGTGCATTGGCCTACAGGCTTCAGGTTTTCGCCGTTGACATCAGATGTACGGTACATGGTCCATTTTCCTGTTTTTCCAGGGAGTGAAAGGGTGAAGGGACGCAGCGCTTCCGAATCGTTGATGGCCACCACCACCCAGCTTCTGTCAGCATTCTGATAGGCTGATGCCATTACGCCATACGGTTCGGTATCCCCATCCTTCACGATCTCTTGCTGGGCGTTGGTAACGGTTATGTCGTATCTCCGGGCACCGGGACGGATAAAGCGGCTGTAGTTGCCTAAGGTCCACATCAATTTCGAGTCGATGGCTTTGCCTGTTTTCCAGTTGTCTGCACTCAGCACACGAATGAGTCCGTCCTTATAGTCACCACCCATCGATCGCCACCACGACCAACTTTCCGCGTTGCCGAAGACAAGATCATGATGGATAACGCGAGCCACATAGAGGGCAGTGAGCATTGAGGGATCATAATGACCGCCACCGCCAATCTCTTCGTCGTTGCCCATGATGCACAACTCTGTCTGCCAATAGCGCACACCGTAATGTTTGAGGCTGTCGCGCAGTTCCTCCCGTATTTTACGCATATATGGAATCGGGGTGTTTGTCCAGTAACTGTGTGCCAAAACAACATTTTCAACACCATAGGTGTTTCCAAGATAAGTATTGGTACTGTCCTTACCAAAGAACGTTCTGATTTCGTTGCCACGTCTCCAGTCTGTGTTGTGAATGCCCAAGAGGCAGCGAAGGTCACTGCTCTCGTTGACCATGATGCTGGTGGTGATGTGTTGCTTGCGAAATTCCTTCGAGATGGATTGAACCAGCCTTGCCACTTCCCGATTCGTTGCCGGCGACCCTTCTTGTTTGGTTCCTTGCCAATTCCAGCTGCCATCCGGCTCATTGACAGGGCAAAGATAATCAAAGTGAATGTCATCGTGTGCTTC
This sequence comes from uncultured Prevotella sp., assembly GCA_937874345.1. Taxonomy (GTDB): domain Bacteria; phylum Bacteroidota; class Bacteroidia; order Bacteroidales; family Bacteroidaceae; genus Prevotella. The sequence continues at coordinate 14,914 of CALNBT010000167.1, read as the reverse complement.
AATGCCCTTCATGACATTTGCCGTAAATCGGGCGACATCATCGTATCGGTCGTCTTTCAAATTAATGGTTCCGTCGCGTCCTGTATTGGTAGCAAGACCATTTTTGGTATCATACACCGGGACAGAATTCATGAAAGCCAGGAAATGCCTGACACCACGTTGCTGAGCCAGTTTCAAGAACCGACGCTGTCCCAGTTGTTTATTCCAGTTGTAGGTACCATCTGGCTGTAGAAAGCATTCGGTACGTGTAGCAGGCTGAATTTGAGCGCTGTCGCCCTGCTCTGCACTTCCCGCTCCAAGATTGAACCGCCAGACAGATAGTCCGATGCCCTTGGGCTGTCCCTGGGCATCGTTGTCGGTACTAAAAAGCCAATCGGCAATCTGGTTTTGCTGTGCCTCTGGCCAAAGGCCTGTATATTGCATGCTCCAAGCATCTGAAGCCCCGAAATGCTGGATGTGCTGTTCGGGTCGACTGCTCTCAATGCGATAGGTTCTGGCCTGGGCAAAAAGAGAAAAAGAGATGGAGATAAACAAACCGGTTACGAAGAAAGATTTTTTCATTGTATATTGTTTTTTCATGATTCATCCGCGTTGACGGTATCAATATCCTGCGACAGCCGATTCTGAGCTGGATAAACAGTTTCTATCCTTTCATGCGTGTCGTCAACGATACCTGTCATGACATGGTTCAAATAAAGCGAACAAATAAGGCGCTATTGCTTTCCAAAACGATCAATGAGGCCTGCCAGGATTGGTTGTGCCTTTTAAAAGAAATCAAAATCCACCAAGTGTAATCTCTTACAGATTCATACTTGGTGGATATTTCAAATTGAAAATGAGTTTACCACATTTCCAAGCGCTGGGCTTTAGGCACAAAGAGCTTGTCGCCCTGCTTTACATTGAAAGCTTCGTACCACGCATCGATATGAGGAAGGGCTCCATTGACACGCCATTCGCCAAGAGCGTGAGGATCGCTCTTCACACGGTTGCGAATTTCTTTCTCAGTAATGTTCTGTCCCCAAACACCTGCATAAGCCAGGAAGAAGCGTTGATCGGCAGTAAAGCCATCTTTTTCTTTCAACGGTTTTGAAGCTGTTGCATTCTTATAGGCTTGGAAGCTAACCATCAGACCTCCGTGGTCGGCAAGGTTTTCACCAAGCGTTAGCTGTCCATTTCCATTGAGATCAGGAAGCACCTTGATGTTTGAGAAATAGTCTGCCAACACCTTTACATGTTCATCAAAACGCTTTGCATCTTCGGCTGTCCACCAGTCGGTCATATTACCACTTGCATCATAATGACGTCCACTGTCGTCAAATCCATGCGTCATCTCGTGTCCAATAACAACGCCGATGGCACCGTAGTTGAATGCCTCATCGGCCTTCGGATCAAAGAACGGATACTGAAGGATACCTGCCGGGAAACAGATTTCGTTGGTGGTAGGATTGTAATAAGCGTTAACGGTTTGTGGAGTCATAAACCACTCATCACGATCAACGGGTTTTCCGGCTTTCTCAGCAATATGGAGATTGGTTGCAAACTGTCTGCAGGCCATGACATTTTCGTAGTACGACTTGTTAGGGTCGATGGTCAGTGAAGAATAGTCGCGCCATTTGTTAGGATAGCCAATTTTTACATAGAACTTATCCAGCTTATGGTGTGCAGCCGTCTTGGTCTCTGCACTCATCCAAGTCTGCGCATCGATGCGCTGCCCCAGTGCAATCTGCAGGTTACGAACCAGTTTCTCCATGCTTTTCTTTGATGTCTCAGGGAAATAGCGCTGTACGTACATCTTACCCAGTGCCTCGCCCATCTGTGCCTCTACCTGACTGGTAGCGCGTTTCCAGAGCGGATAATCCACTTTACGACCACTCATGGTCTGTCCGAAGAACTCGAAATTGGCGTTTCTAATCTCATCGGTCAGGTAGCTTGCTGATGACATGATCAAGTCCCACTCCATCTGAGCGCGCAAATCTTCAGCCGTTGCAGCTGCATAAATCTTGTCGTATCCCTCGAGAAACTGTGGTTGTCCAACAACCATATCCTGAATATACTTGCTGTTAATGCCTTCAGAATTAGTAATGGCTTCGAGTGGAAGGTTGGGATAACGCGTTTTGAACTCCTTTAATGTGATCTTGTTATAATTGGCTTCAGGATCGCGCAACTCGGTCATGCTCTTTGAAATCAGGGCCAGCGCCGTTTCGTTCTTAAAAACGATGTCGGCCTTTTGCTGAGCCTGCTCAGCATTGAAACCGTAAAGGCGGAACATGCGAGCAATGTGCTGCTTGAAAGCGTTGCGAATAGCAACCGTAGCAGGGTCGTTGTTCAAATAGTAATCTTTCTGTCCCAGCGTCAAGCCTCCTTGACTGATACTGAAGATATTCATGGCAACATTCTTCTCATCGGCACTAAAATAGTAGCCATAAGGAATGCCGTAGCCTTGACTAGCATACTTTACCTGAAGCTGTTGCAGCGCAGCCTTGTCTTTAGCCTGCTCCATCTCGTTCATGACCGGCGTTACCGGCTGAATGCCTTCGCGGTCGCGGCGTGCAGAATCCAATGCCAATTTATAAAAATCAGATAGCTTCTGCTCGAGGGTTCCATTTTTATAATTCTTTTTCTTCAACTCAGACAGGATGCTGTTGACACGTTTGTTGTTGTCTTCTGCCAGCTTGTCAAAGCTTCCGTAACGTGAGTAAGCTGCCGGCAGCGGATTGTTCTTCTGCCATCCTCCGGTAGCAAATTCATAAAAGTCGTCTGCCGGACGAACCGACTTGTCTAGATTTGTCTCGACAAGTCCCGATTTCTGCTGTGCCATTCCCATACTTGGGGCTACAGCCATCAGCATCATCGGTAATAAATGTTTCATATTCATCATTTTGGTTTTAAAAAAGTGATCGTATTTAATTGTTGATATATTCCGAAAGCATCAAGCGCATAAACCATGCTTATCTGATCCGTTCAGCGTATTTCTTTCGTTTTCTGACGAGAGAACATCGGCCTGCCATAGAGGAACAGGTCTGAGTGCTTTTGAACGCACTCAGCAACGTTTCAACATCGGATAAAAGCGCTGGGCAATATTTAGATTGCATGGGCCTCCATCTCCTCATTCAGCTCCATCCAACGCTCGTTTTCCTTATCCAATGCTTTTTGAGTGGACGTATATTCCGTGACCAGTTCCATGTTCGAGGCATTCTCGGGCTGCGACAATATCTCGTTGAGCTGCTGAATACGTTGTTCCATCTTGGCAATCTTTGTTTCGCAGTCAGTAATGTTTGCCTTGAGCTTGCGGATGATTTTCTGTTGTTCCTTACGCTGTTGATACGATATTTCGCCTTCTTTCTCAACAGTGGGTTCCGTGACAGACTCAGATTTCAATGCCGCAGCCTTTTTTTCGAGCACCGCATCAATGGAAGGTTGGAAAGCGTTGTCGGCAGAAGTGTCAGCATGACTCCTTAAGAACTCGTAGATTCCGCCAAGGTGTTCACGAACATGTCCACCCCCAAACTCATAGACCTTCGTAACCAGCCCATCGAGAAAATCACGGTCGTGGCTCACAACGACAACAGTTCCGTCAAACGCCTTCACGGCTTCTTTGAGCACATCCTTCGATGGCATGTCCAGATGGTTGGTAGGTTCGTCGAGGATCAGCAGGTTAACGGGCTCCATCAGCAACCTGATCATTGCCAGACGACTGCGTTCTCCGCCTGAAAGGTACTTCACCTTTTTCTCGGATATCTCACCGCCGAACATGAAAGCGCCCAGCAGGTCGTTGATTTTCAAACGCATATCGCCGGTGGCCACACGATCGATGGTTTCGAAGATTGTGAGTTCATCGTCCAGCAACTGTGCCTGATTCTGTGCAAAATAACCGATTTGAATGTTGTGACCGATCTTGAGCGTTCCGATATATGGAATCTCATCCATGATACATTTCACGAGCGTAGACTTGCCTTCGCCGTTCTTGCCCACAAACGCCACCTTTTCGCCACGTTTGATGGTAAAGGTTACATCCGAGAAAACGGTATGCGACCCATAATCCTTGCGCAGTTCATCGCAGATAACTGGATAATCGCCACTGCGAAGACAGGGCGGAAACTTGAGGTGCATCGTCTTGTTGTCGACCTCATCGACCTCGATGGGCACGATTTTCTCCAACTGCTTGATGCGGCTTTGCACCTGAACCGACTTGGTTGGCTTGTATCTGAAGCGCTCGATAAAGTCCTTGATATCGGCGATCTCTTTCTGTTGGTTTTCGTAAGCGCGCAACTGCTGTTCGCGTCTTTCGGCTCTCAGCACCACATATTGATCGTAGGGCACCTTGTAATCCTCTGCATGGCCACAGGTAATCTCGATGGTTCGCGTCGTAACATTGTTGATGAAAGCACGGTCGTGACTGACAAGGACCACCGCTTTGGCCTGTTGCGCCAAAAATTGCTCGAGCCATTGAATGGAATCGATATCCAGGTGGTTGGTCGGCTCGTCGAGCAACAGCACGTCGGGCCGTTGCAACAAGATCTTGGCGAGCTCGATACGCATACGCCATCCACCCGAAAACTCGGATGTAGGACGGCTAAAATCGGCCTGAGTAAAGCCCAGACCTGTGAGGGTGCGTTCCATCTGCGCCTCGTAATTTTCGCCTCCCAGCATCAAAAAGCGCTCGTGTTCGAACGAAAAAGCTTCGACTAATGACAGGTACGACTCGCTTTCGTAGTCGGTACGCTCATTCAACTCGCGTTGCATCCTGGCAATGCGCTCTTTGATTTTGGTGTTGTATGAAAATGCTTTCCGGGTCTCCTCCTTAACGGTGGTATCGTCGGCCAGTTTCATTACCTGAGGAAGATAGCCAATGGTTGTATCATTGGGGATCGCAACCACACCGGCAGTTGGCTTCTGCAAGCCATTCAGTATCTTCAGCAGTGTGGATTTTCCGGCGCCGTTCTTGCCCACCAGGGCTATGCGGTCGCGGTCATTGATGACAAAACTTACGTCATGGAATAACGGCTTGGCACCAAATTCCACTTTCAATCCTTCTATTGATATCATTTATATTATGAGAACCTCTGTTTCTATTATCGTGAAAGTTGATGCAAATATACAATAATAATTTAAAAAAAGAAGGACACCACGGAGAATATCTTGCAAAGGCATACAAGGGTTGGCAGCCAGCATCATATCATAGCACATACACACCTCCAGAGAAGCCTGGAAAATGGCTGACAGGAATGATAAGAGAGGCTGCCCTTCGTCATCAAATGAAGTCCAGCTTCAAGGGGCCCAATGAGGAAATAAAGAGCGTTTGGGATTCTAAAAGGATCTTCAAATATCCATAAAACAGCCGAGAATCGCGATGATTCCCGGCTGTTTATATGGTATTCTAAGATGTCTGGGTAATAAGACCCATCATGTCAAGCTACGTCAGCTGAATAATGGCCTTAAATCCACTTAAGAGCAGTGTGCATCTCCCTTGACAGCGCCGATAATTTCGGTGATGGATTGACATCCGTGCGCATCCAACCAATCGTTGACACCGTCGCGAACGTGAATCGTTGCCTGAGGGTCAATGAAATTGGCCGTACCAATTTCGATGGCGGTAGCACCCGCCATGAAAAACTCGATGGCGTCTTTGGCGGTAGAAATACCTCCCAATCCAATGATCGGAACCTTTACTGCCTGCGCTACCTGCCATACCATACGTAGGGCAACGGGCTTCACGGCAGGACCGCTCAGACCGCCTGTTGAGATGCTCAATACAGGTTTGCGCTTCTCGATATCAATTGCCATGCCCATGAGGGTGTTGATAAGCGACAGACTGTCGGCACCTTCGGCCTCGCAGGCCATGGCAATATCTGCGATATTCGTGACGTTCGGCGACAGCTTCACGATCAACGTCTTATGATATGCCTTGCGAACCGCACGGACAACGCTCGCAGCACCTGCACACGATACCCCAAAGGCCATACCGCCTTTCTTGACATTGGGGCACGAAATATTCAGTTCGATTGCCGGAATGTTGTCCAACACATCGATACGGGCAGCGCATTCGGCATAGTCATCGGGCGTACTGCCACTCACATTAACAATCATGTGGGTGTCGATATCCTTGATTTTGGGATAGATTTCACGACAGAAATAATCCACACCTTTGTTTTGAAGTCCCACGCAGTTGAGCATGCCACTTGCGGTTTCGGCCATTCTTGGATAGCTGTTTCCCTCCCGTGGTTCTAACGTTGTTCCTTTCACAATGATACCTCCCAGACCGTCCAAGGGGACAAGATCGGCAAATTCCAAACCATATCCAAAAGTACCCGATGCCGTTAGTATCGGATTTCTGAATTCAATGTCATTTATCTTTACATTTAAAGTGGCCATAACAACTTCTTAATATTTAACACCGGACCCTCTTGACACACACATACATGACCTTCTGTCGTGTTCTCCACACAACAAAGACAGGCTCCTAATCCACAAGCCATTTCATTTTCCAAAGACACCTCGCATTCAATACCGTTGGCTTTCGCATAACGAGCCACAGAAACCATCATCGGTTTCGGACCACAAGTAGCAATCCGGTCAAAATGTTTGGTGGCTAAAATCGAATGATTGGTCACAAATCCTTGCTCACCGGCAGACCCGTCTTCAGTGGTGAGATAGAGATCTCCCAACTGTCTGAACAGATCGGTTTCCAACAGTTCTGCAGCTGTTCGGGCACCCAACAGGAAGTTGGGTTTTACACCCATCTCGACCATTTTCTTTCCCAAAAAGAGAAGCGGTGCAGTACCAACACCACCACCAATCAACAAAAATTGATCATCAGGAGAGGCCGGTAGGGTGAAACTGTTTCCCAAAGGCAACAAGCAATTCACGAGATCGCCTGGCTTGAGTTGAACCAAATGACGTGTTCCTTCACCAATAGCGGCAATCAGCAGCCATATTTCGTTCGTATGGTAGTCAACCATGTTGATGGAAATGGGACGACGTAGAAATGTTGAGGGAGAATTGTCAATACGAACCTGCACAAACTGTCCAGGCAGCATCTCAGGCAATGGGTTTTCAGTGCCCAATCGCATCAACCAGTGACGTGTACTCAATGGTTCGATAGAACGGACTTGAAAATCTTCACAAATCTTTTTCATCTAATAATGTTATTACAGGATACTCGTAAACCAAAAATCGAATATTGGCTGATTTATAATTAGCAAGTAAATGGCCAATTTTGCCGATGCAAACTTACATAAAAAACATGAGTTTTGGCTAGTTGATCACAAAAAACTCATGATAGAAAATAAAGTCATGAATCATAAAAACAAAACGTCCCTCTCAACAACTGTATGAAAGGAACGTTAAAAGGAGCATGAAAATAAAGATGAGATTGCTAATTTTTGGGGACGAAAGTCTCCCAGGTCTGATCATCATAAAAGACCCTGATCTCTGTAATATTTCTTTGCTTATTGTTAATTATTTTCATGTTCATCTGTTCCTGTCTTTGCGCTGCTTCCTTATGAACATTATAATCAATATGAGAAACAATAGGATGGGGTGTTAGCACATCATCTGTTGAATCATCAAAATTCAAGACCGATTCATCTGAAGAATCTGTAACAGGCTCAACCTGTACTGAAGAACCTTCGTCAAGAAACATCGGACCAGTTCCATAAAGCAACCAATCCAAATTGATATTTGGAAATTTATTTTTAATGGCATCGATATGATTGAGGGTAGGTTTGGTTCGATCATTAAAAATACTGCTCAATGATGCAGGTGAAATTTCCAACGCCTCAGCAAAACTTTGCTGGTTCATATGCTGAGAAATCATTAATTCGCGAATTCTATCTTTCATATTTCTACTGCTTAGTCATAAAAAAGGGAGGTTTTTCCCCTTTTATCTTGATTTTACAAAGATAAACAAAAAAAAGGAAGTACAATACGTTTGAAGATTAATTTTAAAATCTTAAACTTTGTATTTGTATTTCTATATTTACAATTTAAGTTTATTGTGTCGCGAAATGTAGTGGTTCACATTTATAAACGTAAATTATAGGACTAAATACACACTTTTAAATGAATGCAACCGATTTGAGGCAAGTAATTGGTTCCATTGCAATTGTTTGGCAAAAGAATGTAGATTGTGAGGCAATATGCAGTGTTTCGGGGAGCAAAAGCATTGATTTTGTCGAACAAACATAAACAAAAGTAGATAAAGTACTGGTTTTCAGGCTTTTAAGGATTCCATATTGGCTGTGTATAAAAATAAGTATGAAAATGAAAATGAAAATGTTTTGATTTACATATTTACATTTACACAAACAAATAACAGTTTAGTTAAAATAGAAACCTAAAAGTTTAGGTTTGTAAGTTTTGAAATATCGAACTATAAATTTGTAAATATCATAAATGTAAATCGTAATATTTGTTAACAATGAATGTGGAGTGGTTCAGGACTTCCGTATTTTTCATTTTCGGGTTATTCTCTACCAGTGGCCAAATTGCTTTCAAATACGCGAATTTTGAGCACACAAAACTGTGCTAAAATCTTTATTTATCGACTTTTAACCCCAAAATCGGGTTAAAAATAAACTTGCAATCTAGCGAAAAATGGGAGAAAAATAGGTAATTTTTAGTGCAAAATGAAAAAAATAAGCTCTTTCATCAAGTCACCAGGCACAATACTACGGTTATCAATGCCCTTTATTTTTGCATCTATTTCTTTAAACTTAGAAATAATCTGCATGGTTTTCGATCCGGAGTAATTTCTCATTCCGGTAATATAGTCACGAGCAGCCCATCCCCCTTTCAATTCCAAATACTGTGCAACAGCATTTTCATTTTTAGCAGGAGCGTAATAGGCGATCATCAAATTCTGGAAATAACCAAACAGTAACGGCAAGTAGGCAAAGACAGATCCTGCTTTTGGATTATTGTCAAAATATTTGATTATCTGATTTGCCTTGAAAACATCTCGGTTGATCAATGCATTTTTCAATTCGAAGGCATTGAAATCCTTGCTGACACCAATTTGTTTTTCGATCATTTCCGGACGGATCACCCGATCGTTTTCAGGAAGAAAAAGTTGAAGCTTGTCTATCACAGAAACCAATCTGTTCAAATCAGAACCGATATGATCAACGATCATCGCAATAGACTTTTCGTCAATGGTGATCTTTCGACTAAGACAATTAGAGGCAACAAAAGCAGAAAGTTCTGTTTCGCGCATCTTCTTGCTTTCGAAAACCACACCAACCGCTTCAGCTTTACTGACGAGTCGTTTTCTACGATCAATCGTTCCGTTCTTATGACAAAGCACCAAGATAGACGATTTGACCGGATTTTCGAGATATTTTTCGATTACTTCCGTTCCGCGCAGATTCTGTGCTTCTTTCACAATCACCACTCTGTACTCTGACATCATGGGATAACCTTTTGCAAGGTCAACAATTTGCGCGGCATTTACATCCGAACCAAAAACGATGTTCTGATTAAAATCGCGTTCTTCGGGCTGAAGAACATGCTCGGCCAAATAATCTGCAATCTGATCGATGAAATACGACTCCTCTCCCATTAGTATATAAATAGGTGAAAAGCGGCGACCTTTCAAGTCGCGCATCATCGTTTCGAATGTGATTCCAGCTTTTGCCATAGGTACTTCACCGAAAACCAACTCTTCATTACATCTGGTCTACAAAATATTTTTTGCGTTACAGACAACCAAATCTGATATTTGATAATTTGAAGGTTTGCTTTTCGTTTCTTTCTTTTTTATTAACTTTGTAACTGTTTGCAAAATTAATAAAATGTTTCGATTAAACCTTCCGGCTTACCAAATAAAATTATCGGGAACAAAAGAACATCCCACCATCTTTGATGTACTTCGTCGTCGATATGTAGCCTTGACTCCAGAGGAATGGGTACGCCAACATTTCATCCATTTTTTAATCGAACACAAAAATTATCCCGCATCCCTGCTGGCCAACGAAGTACAACTGAAGATGGCAGATAAATCAATGCGTGCCGACAGTGTGCTCTACAACCAGCTTTTGCAACCCAGGATGATCATCGAATACAAGGCACCCACCATACAGATTTCACAGAAGGTGTTTGACCAAATTATGTCCTATAACATACTGCTGCATGTAGATTATCTAGTGGTTAGCAACGGTCTTCAAACCTACTGCTGCAAGATAGATGATGAACATGAAAAATATTTATTCTTGGAGGACATCCCAGACTATCAAAATATTTAACAAAATGCTTTGAAAACTCAGGTTATTTCATCGATGATATAACAATTCCTCACTTATAATTTTGTCACAAACAAACCACTTTCCCGACAGTTTTGTTATCTGTTCAGATTTTTTGCATATTTGCAAGAACTATATCAAATACTTAAGTCGACTTTTTAGCTTTTATATGAAGATTGACTGATTATTAAACCAAACCTATTAAAATTTCAAAATGAAGAGAATCATGACTTTCATTGTGGTGGTATGTACCGCAATGACTATGTTTGGTCAATCTCCAGCGTTCTTTAAGCCGTACAAAGCCACGAACCTGCGATTGCCAGCAGTACCCCTCATTGTAAATGATCCGTATTTTTCATTATGGTCGCACCATAATCAGCTAACCGATGGTCCGGTAGCTTATTGGTATTCTGGTGATGTAGAGAAACCAATCGACGGAATGATCCGTGTTGACGGAACAACCTACCGGTTTATGGGCACACAAGCAAAGTACGTTCTCGGGGCTGCTCTCCTGCCCATGGCAGATCAAGGCGCATGGACCGGCAAGGTTTCTTACACCACACAGACGTCATCTCAATGGACAATGCCTACTTTTGATGACACCTCATGGCTTACCCAGCAAGGAGCTTTCGGATCGGCTGGCGAATATCCTCATGTCAACACCCCTTGGACGGGTAACAATAAGGATATCTATGTCCGCCGAACCATGAACCTCACGGCAGCAGATTTGGCGAAAGATTTGTATATTGTTTATTCTCATGACGATGTTTTCGACCTATACATCAATGGCGTGAAAGTTGTTCAGACAGGACTGACATGGCTGCAAGGTGAAACAATGCACATCGACGGCACCATGAAACAATACCTCAAAGAGGGAACCAACATTATTTCTGCCCACTGTCACAACACCACAGGCGGCTCGTACGTCGATTTCGGTATTTACGAAAATACCATGAAACCATTGCCAAACGTGCTCACGGCCACACAAAAGTCATGCACTGTGATGCCAACCAGCACCTATTACACATTCAGCTGCGGGCCCGTTGATTTGAATGTCGTGTTCACAGCACCAATGCTCATTGATGATTTGGATTTGCTTTCCACACCAGTCAACTACATCTCCTACCAGGTTACATCTACCGATGGCAACCAGCACCAAGTACAATTCTACCTGGCAGCCTCTCCACGGATTGCAACGGCCAATACCACCGACGCGATCATCAGCACCAAACGCTTCACCACCGACGGGACACCCTATCTGAAAACGGGAACCACCGCGCAAGGATTCCACGAAACAGCCAGCACCAATTGCATAGACTGGGGCTATTTGTACCTGCCGGGTGTCAATGGCGACATAAGCCTCAACATGCTTGCCGACCTCGAACAATCGTTTGCTACCCAGGGAACACTACCCGCGTCCAAGCTTCAAGTTCAATCGGCTAACCTGTCAGAATACCCCACTCTGGGCTATCTCCACGATTTCGGCACGATCACTACCGGTTCAAGCTTTGCTATGCTGGCATACGACGAGGTGAACGACGTTGAATTCCTCGGCCAAAGATATAAGGGTTATTGGGCGCGCAACGGCAAGACCATTATCCAGGCCATGAGCGAAATGCGTGATAACTATATGGCGATCATGCAACGCTGTCGCGCTTTAGACCAGCGCATCTACGATGATGGCATAAAATCGGGCAACCAGAATTATGCCGAACTATTGTCAGCAGCTTACCGTCAGGTCATCGCGGCCCACAAGCTTTTCCAAGACAAAGATGGCGATTTGATGTTCTTCTCACGCGAAAACGACTCGGGTGGCTTCATCAACACCTCTGACGTCACCTATCCTGCCTCGCCATTGTTCCTGTTGTACAATTCACAACTGGCCAAGGCCACCATCGAGGGGTTGATAAAATATTGCGAAACCTCCAGTTGGGGATTTCCTTTCCCGGCACATGACATCGGCCACTATCCTATCGCAAATAATCAACACTATTCCATTACATTCCCGGATGCCCAAGGTGGATTCCAAGGCAACATGCCTATCGAGGAATCGGGCAACATCCTTACCATCGCTGCTACCGTGACGATGATGGACGGAAACGCTGCTTTCGCCGAGAAATACTGGAACAGTTTCAAGACCTGGGCCGACTATCTGGTTGCCAATGCACAAGATCCTGCCAACCAATTGTGCACCGACGACTTTGCCGGGCACCTTGCCCATAACGCAAACCTCTCTATCAAGGGTATCCTGGGTATTGCCGGATTTGCGTTGATGGCCAAAGCAAAAGGCGACATGGCCACCTATGATACCTATATGAATACAGCCAAGCAGATGGCTGCCAAGTGGGAAGTAGACGCCCTGGATGCTGATGGAACCCATTATGACCTCACCCTTGACCAAAATGGCACCTGGAGCCAGAAATACAACATGGTTTGGGACAAGCTTTGGGGTATCAATATCTTCTCCAGCCAGGTGATGCAGAAAGAATTTGCTTATTATCTTACCAAGCAGAACACCTATGGCATACCACTCGACAGCCGCGAAACCTACAGCAAGAACGACTGGATTATGTGGGTTGCCAGTATGGCACCCGATGCCTTTACCTTCCGTACATTGATTAACCCCATCTGGAAATACGTCAACGAGACCAACTCTCGTGTACCTATTTCTGACTGGCACTGGACGATATCCGGCGATATGCGTGGTTTCCGCGCAAGATCGGTTATTGGAGGCTATTGGGCAAAGGTATTGATGGATAACTTTAATCCATTGAAACCAACCGAGACGGGCATTCAGGATGTAAAAAAAAACGTTGAGAACAACCCAATAGAGGCTTATTACAACCTTTCCGGCCAAAGAACAAGCGGCAACACCAAAGGACTGAATATCATCCACTATGCCGACGGGACTGTAAAAAAGGTGATGAATAAGTAAGAATACAATTGTTCGGGATGAACGATTGACGGTGAAAAAGAAGCATTTATAGTCGGCTCAACGGCTGTTGAATGACACCCTACAGGCAGAAAGCGCTCCAAACAAGCATCAAGCCTATCACAGATTCTCCGCCAGACAGCTCATCATCCTGACAACATAAGTATACCAGAAGAGAATACAAACATCGTTTTGTATTCTCTTTTTTATCCCCAAACGGTAATCGAAGGGAAGGTTGAAAACTTTTGTGGAAGGTTGATGATAATTTCCACATCCCCGACCAAAAGCCAATATCCGGCGGGGGCATCCTTTCGCATTTTTGGATTGAATGGCACTGACATCATCCCCATTCTTTTGCAGAAAGTCAAACAAGGCATGGTTTTTGCTTAACCATAGAAACCAACACTCAAAACATGGCAGTAGGAAAATGGATTGGCGGAATTCTCGGCTTTATTCAAGGTGGTCCGCTTGGGGCCTTGGCCGGATTCGCTTTAGGATGGCTCTTTGACAAAGGGATAGATGCCGTCAACGACCCCCACAACAACCCACAACAGTCTGACAACGGGTATCATGCCTATCAGCAATATACGCAAAACCGGCGTCAATATGAAGAAGGGCAACGCAACTCGTTTCTCTTTTCCTTGCTAACGCTCACCTCCTACATCATCCGTGCCGACGGCAAGGTGATGCATTCTGAGATGGAGATGGTGAGGACTTTCCTTCGCCAGAACTTCGGACCGATGGCCGTTGACGAGGGTGAAAAAATTCTCTTGAAGCTTTTCGAGCACCAGAAACAAGTAGGATGGAACAACTTCAGGTCAACCATCTACAGTGCCTGTCTCCAGATTCGCCAGAACATGGATGACGCTCAGCGGTTGCAACTGCTTCATTTCCTGGTGATGATTGCCCAGGTCGACGGTCAGGTGGTGATGGAAGAAATCAATGCCTTGAAAGAAATTGCAGCCAATCTGGGCATTTCTGCCGCAGATGTTGATTCGATGCTGAACCTTCGCGACAGCTCTTCCAATCTCGAAGCAGCCTATAAGGTGCTGGGCGTGTCACCATCCGCCACGGACGACGAGGTGAAGAAGGCCTATCGTGCCATGGCCTTGAAACATCATCCCGACAGGGTATCAGCCTTGGGCGAAGATGTCAGCAAGGCTGCCGAGAAAAAATTCCAGGAAATCAACAATGCCAAGGAAAGCATTTACAAGGCGCGCAATTTGTAAAGCTTTCCTATCAAAAATAAAGTGCACTGACAAGTTGCGGTGTTCTTCCCCCGACACCGTTTTTCAGATTTTCCGATGCCGATCATCTGTTTTTTGAAGCGATTTGCCACCCCTCTCCAATACCATGCATATTGAGGCTCAAAATAGCCCACTTTGCTGCTCAATATGCATGCTTTTGTACAGCAATATGCATGGTTTCCTTTTTGCAAAAAGCCACTGTCCTGTTTTTCTGTGCAGGGACATCCGAAAACGTTTGTGTAGAATTTGCTACAGAAACTTTCAAAATGCTCTGAAAGGCGTTTAAATAGCTTGTTGTCGTCGTTCTGCCATTGTCTAAAAAGACATCGATTGCTATCCACTTGCACTTCAATAAATAATCAATTTGCACAGCTTCGACAGCAGTATTCATTTTTGCACCTCATTGAAGTTGCGACTTGCCCATTTTCATCTATACAGAAAGACCCCCGAAACATGATGCAGTTCATCTTGTCCCGGGGGTAATTGTTTCCGGATGT
>CALNBT010000166.1 GCA_937874345.1 uncultured Prevotella sp. | reverse complement strand
GGATAAAGTTTTGTATAGGTTTCAAGTAAGATGTATGAAGTAAAATTGCTCCATATCACCCTCGAAAATTCGATTGCCTTGGTTTAATCATAGCTATTTTTTGTTCTTGTACCCTTTGGAACTACTTTGCAGCGGATAGACCAGTCTTTCCAATGTGATGCTAAATCTGAAACCACATCGGGGTATTTGGCCGATACATCATGTAGTTCTGTTCTGTCGTTCGTTAGATCATACAACTTCCAAGCATCGGAACCGACTCTTGAGATGGCTTTCCATTTTCCTTTTGAAACGGCACAATTGTTTGAATGCTCCCAGTATTGATAGCCTTCTATTTTTTGTTTTCCGTTGAGCAATGCAGGAAGCAGACTTACACCTTCGAGTGGTTGAATCACATTTCCGTCATAGACCTTCGGATATTCTGCCCCGGTAATAGCTAGTATCGTCGGCATAATATCCAAAATATGCCCACTGACATCGGTAATCTTTCCTTTTTGAGATTTGATCTGTGCCGGCCAATGGGCGATGAACGGAGTGGCGATGCCACCTTCTGTTGGGTTATTCTTGTATAGTCGGAAAGGCGTGTTAGATAAATTGGCCCAACCGATTCCATAAGAGATGGCCCCTGATTTATTGGGATTATTGATATCAGACTGTTTTCCTCCGCCAAATTCTTGATAAGGTTCTGCACATGCGCCATTGTCACTCAAAAACATGATCAGGGTATTGTCAAATTGATTTGTCTTTTTGAGATATTCAACTAGTTTTCCGACATTATAATCAATGGCATAAATCTGTGCAGCATAAACGGCCATTCGATAGTCGCTCATCACTTTTTGTTCGGCGCTGACCGATTCCCATGGTCTTACCCTACTATCACGAGGCGATAGTTGTGTGTCTTTATCAAAAAGTCCCAGTTTGATTTGTTTCTTCAACCGATCCTTTCGTAATTGATCCCAACCAACCCTATATTTCCCCACGAATTTTTGAATGTCAACTTCCTTTGCATGCAATGGCCAGTGAGGGGCATTGAATGCTAAATAGAGAAAGAAAGGTTTGTCATCCTTCTTACCGGCCATCAATTGAATGGACTTATCGGTAAAGGCATCTGTTGTATAAAATCCTTTGGGGGCTCTAATGGTATCACCCTCATCAATCAGACAACGGGTGCCTTTCGGATCAAAATAACTAAATGCTCCCTGATAACAACCAAAATAATGTTCAAACCCTCTTTGCAAAGGACGTTTAGAGAGGGAATCTGATCCTAGATGCCATTTACCTGCCATATAGGTATGATATCCTGCACTTTTCAATACTTCCGCAATCGTTACACACTTTTTGTTTAGATATCCACGATAACCATCCACGCCAAAATCAAAATTAGACTCTGCCTCTGTTGTCATCAACCCTATTCCCGTTTGATGCTGGTAGAGTCCCGTCAGAAGTGAAGCACGGGTAGGACAGCTTCTGGAGGTATTGTAAAAATGACTAAATCGCAATCCATCTTTAGCAAGCTTGTCAATATTGGGTGTTGGAATCTCACTACCGTAACAGCCGATATCCGAATACCCCATATCATCGGCTAAAATGATAATCACATTTGGACGCGTAGGCTTCTGAGCATGTACACAAAGCGTGAAGCTTGAGAGCAGACCTATAGAAAAGGTTGTTAATATGTTAGTATTTTTCATGGACCTTTTTTTTATTTTACGTCAATCTAAGACAGAATCTTTGGTAATCTTAGGCGACTCAAGGACGTAGTCTGGGGTCTTCCCTCTGCATAAAATCATGAGGGGCAAATCATCATTTGATTCGCCCCTCATTGTTCTTTTTATAAAGTATTAATAGCGATTTCTATTGTAGCCGCGATTACCTCCGCCACGACTACCTCTGTCTTCTTTCGGACGAGCAACGTTTACAGTAATTGTTTTTTCTTCGAAATCTGTGCCATTCAAGGCATCAATTGCTGATTGACCTTCTGCGTCGTTAGGCATTTCGACAAAACCGAATCCGCGTGAGCGACCTGTTTCTCTATCTGTGATAATGTTGACAGAAGATACTTCTCCATACTTTGTAAATAAACTCTGTAAACTTTCGTTACTTGTGTGAAAGTTTAAATTTGAAACGTAAATGTTCATCTTTTAAATTTAAAATGTAATTAATTATTGAATTCTATTTTATAGGAACAAGTCTTACGGCATTCATGCCTTTTTCTCCTCTTTCTAATTCGAATGTTACCATACTTCCTTCCTTGATATCTGCCGGAGCATTACTGATGTGAAAAAAGTATGTATCTACAGTGGAAATTTGTTTGATAAAACCGTAGCCTTTGTCCTGATTAAAATGTTCTACACGACCTTTTAACGGTTCGTTTATAATATCTGCTTTCTTTGGTGTCGAAACGGCAATCTGTTCAACATCAATCTTTTCTTTTTTGAGAGGATCAGGTGGAGTGTTAGATATCGCACCGTTTTCATCCACATATGCGATCATATCATCAAGAGAGCTAACTCCACTTGCTTTGCGGTCTTCTTTGCGTTGTTGTTTTTCTTTTCTTTTCTGCTCTTTCTTTTTTTCTAATTCTCGTTTGTTAAATGAATTTAATTTTGCCATATATAAAATTTGTTATTTAAATTTAAACTGTTATTAGATTAGTTAAGTGTACTGAATAAGTTGACACATTGAATACCCGATGGCAGAAATAAATTGATTAAACAATGATGTGTAAAAGTTGTATATAGTTGATTTTATTGAGTTTGTAGTGTCTAAGCTATTAATTTCAAATCATCGTATGTACAATTTACATACAAATTTCGTCAAAATCCTTGAGATATGCAAACAATTTACGAGTAATCTCGTAAATGAACACGGTTACATATCCCGTCGTGGTCCTATCCCTAAACTCAGATTTGACGATTGTGGCACTGTCGTTCGCAGCGGAACAGAAAGCATTGACACCGAAAAATGGCTTTTCGCTTATAAGCTTCATGCATACAGAAACAAGATTTCCAACCTTATTTCTCGCTGTTCATTCAATGATTGGAGGAAGAAGACCGCAGGACTATGTGAATCAATCCGTAAGAGACTCGCCTGCAAGATGACTGATGGAGAAAACTTCTTTATTGTGGATTCCAAGCTAATAGAGGTTTGCAGGGTAGCCCTGGGGGGAAGTGCTACAAGATGGGACAGCCGTAGAATTCACCCAAGCTCTTGACTTCGGATGCTGTGCCATGCAGAATATTGAAACCCCATCGGTAGAATCAAGTACGCATGACATTCGTTCCGCCAATGGGTATGTTATTTCTGAGCCAGAAGTTGGATGTAGAAGTAAAGGAAAAAACATAAGAAATATAAATTTCGGGATAAAATCTCTACGATGCATTCATCTTCAGAAATCATATTAGGCGGTATTTCTTTTGGAAACAAATACGACAGTCATACAATAGAAAAAAGATAGCGTAAGGTCGTAAAACGAATAACCGCAAAAATAAAAACGTCACTGCTGTCATGATTGAAACAGCAGTGACGTCATGCTCATTGAACCTCCGATAAGAGAGTCGTTGAAAAATAATAGTTTGTCGGTATCCGACCTGACACCTAATATATACAATAGCGGTAGAAAATGTTCGGGCGATGGAGCGGCTAGATGATAGCTTTCATCATTTTTGCTGATGGTGAGCAGTTGTTGATCGTCTCTTTCCACAATCATTTTCTTGATTTTGTCATTGAAGGCAACTGCCCAGTCGTAGCCGTAGCCCGGATCTTCCATATGATCCCAGTTGATTCGACGAAGGTTGTGAACAATGTTGCCACTGCCGATGATCATGATACCCTGCGACCGAAGAGCTGCCAGTTCCTTGGCAAGCGCATCATGGTATGCGGCAGGCTTTGTGTAGTCGATGCTCAGTTCAACAATGGGTACATTCGCCTTTGGGTACAGATATTTAACTACCGACCAACAGCCATGGTCCAATCCCCAGTCATTACTCAATCCGACGTGTGTCGACTTGATCGTTTTCTGCACCCATTCGGCCAATTCACGATTGCCTGGAGCCGGATATTCAAACCGATAAAGCTGAAGTGGAAATCCGCCAAAGTCGTGTATCGTCTTGGGATGATCCATTGCGGTAACAAATGTTCCGTGGGTTTCCCAATGGGCAGAGATGCAGAGAATTGCCTTCGGGGTAGGCAATTCTTTCGCTATTTGTTCGAAGCCTGCGGTATAGACATTGTTCTCTATAGCGTTCATCGGACTCCCGTGTCCTAAGAACAGTGCAGGCATGATGGGTTTGAAGTCTTTTTCCACCTTTTTTTATTTATCAGGACTAAACTCTACGTTGGCGATAATTTTCACATCATTGCTGATGATCGCTTCGGGGAATTTCGGACCCAGGTTATAATCAGAACGCTTTAACAAGCCTTTTACTTGGAAGCCCGCGGTTGTTTTCTTGTTCATCGGACTGACGATTTTGCCGAAGAACGTTACATTTAGCTTGATGGGCTTCGTTACGCCGTGGAATGTCAGGTTACCATAGACAATTCCTTTGTTTGCATTTACCTTCACCAGCTTGGTGCTCTTGAATGTCAAGGTAGGATATTTCTCTGCATCGAAGAAGTCGGCAGACCTCAAGTGGTTATCGCGAGCCTCTACGTCGGTGTTGATACTGGCCACCTTTGCTGTCAGGGTGATTTTTGCATCGGTGTAATCCGGTTTGGAGGTGACGACGGTGGCATTGAAGTCTGCGAACCGTCCGTCGATCTCTGATATCATTGTGTGCTTTACAACAAATCCTAAACGTGAATGCATTGGGTCATTTGTCCATGTGGTCTGTGCGTTGGCTGCGAATGCTGATAGCATGACTACTGCCATTAAGATATACTTTTTCATAATTTCTTCTATTTTCATTAGATGATTTACCTATTTTCTATTTACCTAAACCTATCTGATCCATGTAAGTCTTGTTATCCCAGAAAAGATATTCTTCTGTCATAATACCGTTTTTCCAGATTCCGATGGTTGCCATTGGGATGTTGAAAGATTTGCCTGTTGGTTGGATAAACTGACCGTTGCCAATTGGCATGGGTTGTGTAAACGTCCCTGCCATCCATCCCATTACTGCTGTAACATTTCCTTGTCCGATACGGATGGGGTGTTCTGTTATCCTGGTATCAGGAGCGTAGACAAACATGGCATCCAGTGTTTTGATGTGTTGTTCGAGTCCTTTTTCAATATGTCCGTCGGGGAAATGAACGATGACGTCCTTGGAATGACTTTCATGCAAACGTTCCCAATCACGTTTGGAAAAAACATTGAAATCGAGGGTATCAAACTTCTCAAGTAATTGAGCAACTTCTTTGTTTGATGCGACAAGTTCTTTTGCTTGTTTCAACATTTCCAGTTTGGCGTTCTTCTTCTGAGCTGTTGCACCATTAATTCCTAATACCAAGGCCAGTAAAATCATTAAACCGGCTTTATTCATTATTAACTTTTTCATTTTCGTCTCTTTTTAAGTTTTTATTTCTTTTTGATGTTGCAAAGTTACATCCAAAAGAGACGTGCGCGGTAACAGATTTAGGAAGAAGGGTTGTGATATTCGGAAAAAGACATCAAATCTTCGCTCTCATCTCCTTACGGAAGTCGGAAGGAGACATGCCGGCCTTCTTTTTGAAGACGTGTGTAAAATATGTTTTTTCGTTGAATCCCAATTCGTAACCTATCTCTGTAATGGTCTTGTCTGTGGTAACGAGAAGGTTTTTTGCCTCAAGCAGTTTGCGCGTTTCAACAAGTTCGGATACACTCTGGTGCACCACCCGCTGGCAGATCATGTTCAGGTTTCGGGAGGTCATAAATAGTTTTTCGGCATAAAACGCTACACTTCTGGGTTCATGGTAATGCTGCTCGAGCACCATCAGAAAACTTTTGAAAGTTTTATTTTGCACATTCA
The DNA here is from genome assembly GCA_937874345.1 of uncultured Prevotella sp. Lineage (GTDB taxonomy): Bacteria > Bacteroidota > Bacteroidia > Bacteroidales > Bacteroidaceae > Prevotella. The sequence continues at coordinate 4,856 of CALNBT010000166.1, read as the reverse complement.
TGTTTTCCGAATGGTCTGGCGCGTTGCTCCGTTTATCCGATTCAATCATGCTGATCAGTGTGATGAGCAATTGTTTGATGACTGCGCTGTCGGCATCGTCTCTCGAATACTCATCGTACATCATCGAACAGATTGTATCCAAACGTGTTGCACAACTATTCAATTTTAAGTACATGTTTGCGTTGTCATGGAAGGTCGAATACAGATGGAATGCCGTTTCGGCGATGAAATCCTTTTTGAACAAGACAACCCAGATATCGCAGTGACCTTCTTTTGCCAAATGTTTCAGCTGATGTATCTTTCCCTCTGTAATGAAGCTTACATAGGGAGCATCTACCTTTTCGGTGCGGAAGTCAATATAATGTTCAATCTGCCCTTCAAGTCCAATCAACAGTTCCTCAAATTCATGCACATGCGGTTCTATGGGGTCTGCCGCTTCCTTTGCTGCATCGACCACACCGAATTTATATATTTTGAATAATTCATCCATCTTACAAAGAAAAGCAAAATGATTTAGTTCTCCAAACTTCTTGAATGGAATCTTTATTTTGATGCCATACGTTTGTTTTATTGCGCTTTCTATATGGTTGTTTCTTGTTACTTGGGAGATGAAATCAAGCATTGTCGTGATTTCTCAGAATAATATGAAGCGATCATTTGGTGAATTCCGAAAAAGGTTGTACCTTTCATTTATATAATGTCGAAGAATTGCATACACTGTTTGTGCTGTTCATCAAACACAAAGGATGAAAAATCCGCTATCCTATAAAAATCTATCGAACAAAATAAAAATGGAAGAAAGTCAATGGAAGGCCATCAAGCCTACAGAAGTAAAGAATGCCGTAGAACTGTTTGACAAAGACTGGTTGGTGCTGGCTGCCGGCAAAGAAGGCGATTTCAATGCAATGACCATCAGCTGGGGGCAGATGGGCGAACTCTGGAACAAGCGCATCATCACGGTCTATGTGCGTGACAGCCGCTATACCAAGGAGTTTATGGACAAGTACGACCATTTTACGGTCAGTGCCTTTCCAAGAACCTATCGGAAAGCGATGTCGTACATCGGCAGTCATTCAGGGCGCGATGGTGACAAGATTGCCGTTGCCGGCGTTCATCCCGAGTCAACCGCCAAGGACAATATCACTTTCAAGGAAGCCTCTCTCTGTATCGAGTGCAAGACCATCTACAAGAAACGCATCGATATCAACGACATGGCCGAAGAAGTTCGGAAGGTATATGCCGATGGCGATATCCATACCGTTTACGTTGGTGAGATCGTGAATGTGATGGAGCGGCAAACCCATGAATATTGAAGCGCAAAATCATGCAAATTGATGAGGGATATCATTGCTATTGAAGCGCAAAATCATGTATATTGAAGAACAACCATGAATATTGAAGACTTTCGTGATTATTGTCTCTCCTTGCCGGGAGCGACCGAAAAGATGCCGTTCCAACAGTTTCACGCCGGAAACACAACGCTGGTATTTTACGTGAATGACAAAACCTTTTGCTATACCGATATCGACAATTTTGAGAGTTGCATGATCAAAGGCGATCCCGAGACCATTGAAAACTTACGTGAACATTATCATTGCGTGGCCAATCCTTCACACTTCGGAAATAAGCATTGGATGACGATATACGTCAACGAGGATATGGACGATGAAATGCTGAAAGATTTGATACGGCAGTCGTACGAAATCGTTTCTGCCCAGTCGCAAAAGAAAGTGAAAAAAAAGAAGAACTGCTGACAGATTTTGAATTTTTCGGGTGTATATAGAGTACAGGACTTCGATGAACGAAGACCGATAACCCTAAACGATACAACGATGAAAAAGAAAGTTTTCAATCTTCTGATCTTGGATGAGAGTGGAAGTATGTGGAGCATCGAACGTGCAATCGTATCAGGTCTCAATGAGACCATCCAGCGTATCAAGATTGCCCAGGAAAAACATCCCGACCAGGAGCATTTCGTTTCGCTGATGTCATTCAACAGTGAACGGAAAAAGTATCATTACGATGTTACACCTGCACAGATGATTCATTTATTCGATGGCAAGGACTATGTCCCCGAAAGTTGCACGCCATTGTATGATGCCATTGGAAGTGGAATTGCCAGGCTCAGAAGGCAGGTGACAGATGATGACCAAGTGCTGGTGTCGATCATCACCGACGGACTGGAGAACGATTCTCATGAGTACGATTACCAGACGGTAATTGGTTTGATGGATAACGTAAAGAGCAAAGGATGGATGGTGACGTACATCGGCGCCAATCAAGATGCCATCAAGACGGCCCATGAGCTGCACATTGACAATGGGCTGCGTTTTGATGCTACGCCAGAAGGTGTGAAGGCAATGATGCAAATGGAACAACAATCAAGAAATGTTTATTATGAATGCGTCGAGGAAAGCAAATCCCCACAGGAGGTCCAGATTAAGATGAATGGGAATTACTTTGAAGGACATTAATTTCTGATCTGACAATACCTTTGCTATAGAAGTGGAATACCAAATATGTTTGTCAAGGAATACCTATATTCGAGCGATGAGGACGGCACGGTCGCACGGTTTGGCGGTTTGTTATATCACATCCGGACGAAACAGATGAATGAAAGAATGCAATGAAAGTGATTTTCAGTAGAAAGGGGTTTGATACCAAGTATGGCGGTACGGCAAGTCCGATATTGCCTGATGGAACGCTGCTGTCTATGCCGATTCCCGACCAGAACGCTGGTCATCCCAGTTATGGCGAGCTAAAATATGGCGGTCAGACTTATGCCGAAATCCAGAAGCAGCCGAAGGGAAAGGATGAGTCCCAGAAAGGTTGTCATTTGGATCCAGACATTCGTACAGAAGTTATCAGCAGAAATAACGGGTGGAAGCCTGCCTTTGGACAACATGGTGCGGCTTTGGTTCATCTGGTAAATCAAGGGGTGAAGGAAGGTGACTTGTTTCTTTTTTATGGGTGGTATCGTCGTACACATCAGAAAGATAGAATTCTTCAATATCAACGAACGGATAAAGGACAACATGTTCTCTTTGGTTATCTTCAGATAGGCGAAATCATCAGAAAACGGGCTGATGTACCTGATTGGCTGATTTCACATCCGCATGTTGGCTTTCAGAGTTGGGAGAAGAATGTGATCTTCGTGGCAACGGATAGCTGTTCGTTCATGCCTGGTATGCCCGGGGCAGGATGCTTGGATTTTCATGAGAATCAAGTTCTGACGAAATCGGGACAGCATCTGTTGACTAGATGGGCATTGCCAGATTTCTTTCGGACAATACCGATCTCTTGTCATCAACATCCATGGCACGATGATTACTTTCAGGCCAACAACATTGGCCAGGAATTTGTCTTCAATGCCAATGATGAGGTAATCAACTGGCTAAAAGCAATCATCAAAAACGAGTAGGATGATTGAGATCGAAACCATATCCATAAATAAACACGAAAATCAGCCGTTGAAGAAGTGTTCTCGTGAGACGATCTCTCAATCCATTATTTATCATAGCAGGCCCAAATTATTCTGGGATTATTTGACAAAGTTGAACAATGAATCAGGTTATACAAGGTACGGTCAATGAGTTAGAACGAAGGTATAAAGACAAGACCGATGAAGAAGTCATTCAAGAGATTATGGTGGGTGAGCATGCCGGTGAAGCTTTGTTTTACTTGTTGTTTGGCCGTTATGCAGAGATGCTTCTGTTAATCTTCAATCAGCAGACGATGACAATCATGGATTTTGACGACTTTATGCTGGAACTCGATATTAAGCTCTACGCCCAGACGTGCGCGGTTATCAGGTCCTTTGACCCGCATAGAGCTTCGTTCAAGACTTATTTGAGTCGCATAGCTCGCAATCTTGCTTATGACCTTCAGAAAAAAGATTTCCCAATGTTGGCGTTTGACTTTACGGATATGGATATGCCGGCCGATGATACTGGTTCGATGATGATGCTTGTCGATGCCATCAACAGTTATCCCAACAAGGATTCGCGTTATGTGCTATATAAGACGATTGAAGGTTATAAGAGTAAGGAGATCGCATCAATGCTTTCCTGCCGCAGACACGAGGATGGCACCCTTGCTGTGGATCAGGCGCTAAAGTCATCGTATATTGATACGCTTCGTTCAAGGGCCCTGAAGGCCATTCGTCGCAGCATGGCTGCTACCAAAAACGAATCTTTGTATGGCTATGGTAAAATGGATTCTGCTGTTGGACAACTCCCGATATTGTCCGATTTGTCGATTGAGCAATGTCGTACCGAGTCTGTATATGATGCGAATGCAGCACAAAAATATCTAGGCTCCTCCTTATTTATTAATCTTTTCAGAGATTTGTATAACCAAATGCTGGAGGGCTGACATTTATCTGATGTGATGCTCAGACCATTGGGGAGAATCCTTCTTTGGCAGTTCTGTGAAAATAGACTGTCATGCCGTTTTGTATGACAGAAGAAATGAAATGAATGAAAGCTGCCTTTGTTTTACGGTGCGTCTATACTTCCAAATTTAAGATCCGTTTATTCGTTTTGGAGGATAATGAAGACTTTCTTTTCTACGACTATATAAAAATTCATATTAAATATGGATTATTTCTCTTATTATTTTATTTTATGCCACTATTTATTTTGCGTATTGATGTGTTTTATTTATCTTTGCATAAAAACTTGTTGATTTGTTTAAAGTTACCCCCAAGTAGCTTTATGCCCATAAAATTATTTTATGCCAGTAGTATCTATTTTTGAGGAATCGAACATACATAATCGTAAAATTGCCAACTATAAAACGTTGATTAAAGTGCTAATTTACGAGGGTGGGTCGACTATTACAGAGTTGTCAAACCG
>CALNBT010000165.1 GCA_937874345.1 uncultured Prevotella sp. | reverse complement strand
TTTTATGTCTCAGATCCATATCAAGATTCTGTAAATGAATGATCGCCAAGGAGAGACAAAACCAATTGTGATTTACCATTGATGAAACCCATTGCTATCATTCAACGATACCATGCCAATTGACAGGCAAAAGCATGCATTTTGTAGCTCAATAGGCAGCAGATTGTAAACCAACAAAGATGAAATCCCAATATTCTAATGGAATATTGGGATTTCATCTTTTATTGTCTATCAATGGAAAACTGGCCTACTGATTAGGTGACAAGATCCCAAGGATGGATATTTTAGAAGTACATGTAGCGGCGGTCAATGACATTCGCTTTCAATACCAACTCGTTCATGAAATTGCCAGCATACTGCAAAGCCTTCTGACGAGTCTTTTGCTCTTCAGCCTTTTCATTAAAGGTTGCCTTACCGACTGTCTTGGTATTAACCTGGAATACATATACACCTGCATTACCCTTTACTGGTTTGGTAGAGAACTGGCCTTGTGCCGTTGCAGCAACGGCACCACTCAAAGCAGGTTCGCTGGCACCTGTGCTCATCACAAATACTGGAGCAGAGAAAGTAACCTGGTTAACTGGAGCGACGATTGCACCCTTTGCCTTTGCATCAGCCACACTCTTTACTGCTTTAGCCTTAGCCATCAACTGGTCGGCTTTCTTATCACGTAACACTTCTGCTTTTAAAAGCTCCTTCACACTTGGGTCATCGTAAGGACGATATCCCTTTGGATGGATCTTATCGAGCACTACGAGCAATAACTGATCGTTGTTACCACACTCATACATAGGAGAAACCTGACCCTCTTTAGCATCAAACAACCATTTCAACGCCTCACGAGTAGCACCAATGCCTACAAGCGCGTGAGTAGAAGTAGTAACGTCTTTTGCCTCTTGAACGGTATATCCAGATGTTTTCGCATTCTTCGTGATTGATTCAGGAGTTTGGTTTGTGGAAACAAAAGAACTGAACTTGTTAAATGCTTCTGAGTAAGTTCCTTTAGAGAAATCAATCGTTTTCTTGATCACAGCAGCAGTATACTTATTGACCATGCTCTTACGATCCATCACCTGCAATATGATACTGCCCTGTCCCATCGGCATTACATTAACGGAATTCACAGTAGAAGTGTTCAAAGCATTGATAAACTTCTTAGTATTCTCATCCATTGAAGGAGCCGTTTGATACTGTGCCGTTGTCATCCAGTTTTTTACACCTGTCTGTCCGTATTTCTGAGCAAGCACTTCGAAATCTGCACCACTCTTCAAAGCGTTTGAGATAGAGTCGGCACGCTTTGCAACTTCTTCTGGTGTAGCTCCAATTACTTGAATCTGGCGGAATTGGACAGAGTCTGGCAACTGTTGTTTTGCGATCAATTTAACGATATTCAACGTATTGTCTGTACGGCTTTCAAATGGGCCATAGGTCTGACCAACCGACATCGAATCCAAACGATTGGCTATATCGGTGCTGTAAGCTGTTTTTGATACAGGAATGCCCAAGTAATTTACCGTAGAAGTACTCTTGCGAACAACAATTTCAGGTTGATTAGAAGAAGATAAGTCCTTTGCAAACTGTGCAAACTGCTTTTGAAGCTCGGCACGGTCAGCAGATGATGCTACCACTTTAACATCAACATACTTGATGTCACGGGTTTCAATATTCTGCTTGAAACGCTCTTTCAAATCATTATACTTAGCTTTGAGATCTGCATCGGTTACCTGAACCTTGCTGTCTTCAATACTGCTATAAGGGAAAGCTGCCAGCTCGATCTGACTTGCTTCGTTCTCACCTTTGAATGCCATTTTAGCAGAAACGGGGTTTGAGAGAACGCAACCAGCCAGAAGACTTTGGTACTTCTGCGCCAGCAATTGCTGACGAAGTGTTTTTTCAATGAACGTCCAATACTTATACAAAGTCTGATACTGCTGTGCCGTCTGTGGATTTGTGTTCTTTTGAGTCTTATAGTCTGCCAAGAATTTCTTCAAAGCATTTACATCAAAGCGACCTGTCTGACGATCTACAAACGGAGTTTGCATCAACATCGGATTTGTTCCTTGTGTCAAGATGTTCTGCATTTCTGCATCAGTAACAGTCAGTCCCAGCTCTTCTGCTTCTTTTTCAACAACTTTGGTCTGGATATAAGTCTGCCAAACCATATCCTTAACCTGACTCATCTGTTCATCATTGAGATTTTCTACACCCTGCTGCATCTTGATGACATCGGCATATTCATCTAACAATTTCTGAAACTGCTGAACGCTTACTTTGTCGCCCAATACTTCACCGATCTGCTGACGCTGGTCATTCCGAGCGGTTTCGCATGAACGAAATCCTTCTTCAGCAATAAACGCAAAAAGGCCTAAACCGATAATTCCTACCAGTAACGGGCCCATTTTTCTCATTTTTCCTAATGCTGCCATTTTTAATTCTATATGTTTTTTTGTTATTTTATTTTCACATTATGACATTTGTAACGACAAGCATATCATTACATATAAGGTCATGGTACTTGATATTTTACAAAATGCGTACAAAAATACAAAATTATTAGCAAATCCGTGAATATTTAGATTGAATTTTTGCCCAATAATCTGTTTCTATCAATTATCTGACTTGATATTCAATTGAACAAGCTCTATCTTTGTCATTGTTTTCTTCAGAATTTTAAATTCAAATTTGTCTATCTGAATAATTTCATTCAGTTTTGGGAAACTCTGATACCGATCGAGAATCAATCCGCCAACCGTCATATAATTGTCGCTTTCGGGTAAATTTAGTCCAAAAGTATCATTCACTTTCTCTATTTCAAGCCTTGCAGAGAGAATAAATTCTGCTTCACCGGTTTGCTTAAGAATGTATTTGTCATTGTCGTGCTCGTCTTCTATGTCACCAAAAATCTCTTCAACAATATCTTCTAAGGAAACGAGTCCACTCGTGCCACCGAACTCATCCACGACAACAGCCAGACTTTTTTTCTGCAATAACAGTTTTTGCATGAGCTTTTGGGCACTCATCGTTTCAGGAACGAAAGGCATTGACCTGATCTCTTGTTTCCAGGTCGCAGAGTTTTTAAACATCTCCGAACTGTGGATATAACCTTGAATATGATCGATGTCTTCTTTATAGACAATAATCTTTGAATGTCCGGTCTCAATAAACATTTGCATTAATCCGTCAATGGTACTGGTATCAATGTCTACAGAGTTGATCTCGGTACGTGGAATCATACAGTCGCGGACCTGTATCTCACTGAAGTCAAGCGTGTTCTGAAATATCTTCATCTCACTTTTAATATCATCCTCATTGCTTGCATTCTGAATGGTGGACTGAACAAGTTCGTCCAAATCGTCTTTTGAAAAACCTTCATTAGAAGACCGATGGTCTACTTGAACACCAAACAACTTCAAAACAAAATGATAAATCGTATTGATCAAAAAACAAAATGGCCAAAGGATAAGATATAAAACGCTTGCAGGGATAACCAATATCATCAATAGCTTATGCGAATTGCGATTGAGAAGGCTTCTGGGCAGGAGCTCTGTTGTGAATAAAATCAAGAAAGCAGAAAGAATGGCGTCAGCCAAAAATGCAAGGGCAACATGAATTCCAGCAAATACTGTTGAATTCATGAAATAAGAGAAAAAAATCACCAATAACACCAAAACGGCACTTTTAGCAAAGTGCATGGTTCGAAGAATTCCTTCAGAATGCTCGTAACAACGTCTTAAAATACGTTCAGACAACGTTACGGGCTCATGATATTTGTCCAACATCCTGTTACCCGAGCCAAAAGAAATAATGGTGGCAGAGAAAAAGGTGGAAAAGATCATCAATAGAATGATATTCAGCACGAATAAAGTTTCGACATGCGCAAACATTGCTGTCATTATGGAATGGAAGGGTTTTTGGGACGCGGAGAAGCTTGGGGCCTTTTGGCGGTAGATATGGTATCGGTGGTCGTATCATTGGCTCCAGTGAAATCTGTTTTGACAAAAGAGCCACGCGTATTTGACACAGTGTAGCGAGTCATTCGCTCATCACTTTTAAAAGATGTTCCAGCTAAAGTTCTTTCGGGAGTGACCAGTTTTGAAAAGACGTGTGAATACAGAACATGGGTCCGCCGGTCAAGGAACAGTTGCTCACTAGAGAAGCGCAACCCGTCTTTTGTCAGGATACGCACACGCCCCCTTAACTCCCAAAGCTGATTATCAGTATAATAATATGCGGTATCGCATTGAATATATGAATTAACATGAAATTTTTCATCAAACTGCTCGAGAAAAGCACCTTTCGAGAAAACCGATTTCTGATGATTTGTGTTCTGGTATACTTCCCAGCGTTCGGTCACAATTCGATATTTGATGACACCCGAATCGGAGATCAGCTGATTGACCCCATAAGTCGTCATCGTTGCCACAGAATCGCGTTCAAGGATGGCAGGGGCAATGTGTTCTTTTTGTTTTTCACAAGAAACGAGAAAACAAGATAAAAAGAACAACAATACGACGATATTCGAGGGAGTCCTGTTGGCCATTCAAATGATTCGCAAACGATAATGATGGTTATTCAACCTTCCACTTAGCAAACCAATGCTCGTTAAAGGTAAGTCCAATATTGATTCTGAAGGTATTTTCCTTGATGAATGTCTGTGAATCCATACGAACCCACTGCGCAGAAATGTTCAAGATAGAGCGATTGTTGAAAGCATTCATGATGGGAATACCAAAACCAGCACTCACACTATATTCTTTAGGGCCGTCCTGACCATTGATCTTCAAATAAGGTGTGGCATAAGAAACACCTGCACGATAACGCAATGTCTTAAAGAAATTACGGCTTCTTTCATTGTTGAAATATTCGCCTCCCAAAGTAACTTTATTCCTGTCACTGAACATTCCATCCGTTAATTTGTATTGTGGGATATTGTTGACAATAGAATAGACCGGATATTGGGTTTTTGACCATTGCTGCAACTGATAATCTGCACCAATTTTCCATTTATCATTATGGTACCAAGCCAATCCAACTCCAATAGATGTGGGTATTTCTAAACCATTATCAATCTGATAGGTCTGAGTATTTGTTACGTTGGTCTGAGGATTATTAGACACGATCCGGCAATGAGGTGAATCATTCAAGCGATGTCCTAAACCATATGTGGCGCCCACGATCAATTGGTCTTTCTTGGAAAGATGAGCCGCATACTGAATACCAAAATCTACTTTATAGCTCTTAATAGAATCATTATAATACTTCGACAGGGTGTTAATTGCCGGATCACTAAAAGTGTTGTTAACAGATTTGGAGATATTCCCCCATAAATAAGCAGCATTTACACCAACAGAAAGACCTGAAAAAGGTTGCCAGCCAACACCAAGATATAATTGATGAAGACCACCGCTTCCCGAAAAACTATTTGTTGAGGTCGTCTTTAAATTGTCGCCATCTACATTAATAATCGTTTGGTTGGAATAATTGTATCCAACATTCGTGAAAGGAACCAGACCAAAGCTAAGTCCCATATGTCTTGCCAAACGTAATCCGGCAACGATATATTCGAAATCCGCATTATTAGCATTCTTCTTAATGCCCTTTTCTTCAAAATTAGTGATCTGACCAGATATACCTGCATCAAAGATAAATGTCAATGAATCGAGAGCTGAATATGAAGCTGGATTCAGAAAATTAACCTGATTGTTTTCTCTTAATCCATACCCCAAGCCATTCATACCTCGATTGAAGCCACTTGTTTGGTCAGACAAAGCTCCCAATCCATACTGACTATATGGCGAGTTGGTTCCGCTTTGGGCAAAAGCAGAGACAGAAAATGCTGCCAATAACAAGGCGACTGTAACTTTTTTCATTCTATTCTTATTTCCGAATTTGGTTGCAAAAATATCAAAAAAATTCTAATAAACGCACATTAAGTGCGAAATATAAGTTATTTTTGCATCGTGAAACATTTAATATATCTGTTCAGATACATTTTTGTCTTGGCTTTGGTATTATCATCAGCCAAAACCAATGCACAAACAGACAGCACAATACTGAAAAGTATGGACTCGGTACAGATCAGCCTGCTTACTTGTGGGCCTGGAACGAATGTCTATTCATTGTATGGTCACACTGCTGTGAGATACCATGATTTGGGAAGAAATCAAGATGTGGCTGTCAATTATGGAATGTTCTCATTTCAGAAAGATCACTTTATCCTTCGATTTGTCTTTGGACTGACTGATTATGAAATGGGAATTGAGGATTTTACAAGCTTCATTACAGAATATGGCAGTCGGGGTCGATGGGTCAACGAACAGATTTTAAACTTATCGAGAGAAGAAAAGTGGGCTATCACACAAGCTATTGATATCAATTACCGACCTGAAAACAGAGTTTACAGATACAATTATTTTTATGACAACTGTTCAACACGGGCGCGTGATTTGATTACAGACCACATTCAAGGAAACGTCCTCTATCCAGAGAACAAAAATATTACATCCTCCTATAGAGAGATGATTCATCAATGGACTATAAACGACCGATGGTCACGTTTTGGCAACGACCTACTGCTAGGCGTAAAGGCTGACTCAAAGACAAATAATAGCCAACAGCAATTTTTGCCTGACAGCCTTCGCGCTAATTTTGAACATGCTATCGTTATTACACATAATGGCCAGCGACATCCGTTAGTTGCCAGTAGTAACTATCTGGTGGCGAAGACTTCGCAGAACACTTCATCCTCTACCACCACCCCGATGGAATGTATGCTGTTATTATTTGTTGCAACGCTTTTGATTTGTTTGGCTGAATGGAGGACAAAACATATTTTTTGGGGATATGATTTGATTCTCCTCCTCATCACAGGTTTGGCAGGGATCATTTTAACCGCTATGATCTTTTCACAGCATCCTACAGTGAGTCTTAACTTTCAAATATTGTTGCTATCGCCATTATCATTGATTTTCTTATACCCAACTGTCAAACAATTACGTAAACGCAAAATACATTCATATTTAAAACTTTGGGCTTTGCTACTTTGTTTGTTCTTGGCACTGTCATTTTTTCAGCATTATGCCGAAGGAATGATAATTGTGGCACTATCTTTGTTAATAAGATATGGTTGGCTTATGTTCTTTTCACAAAAACTAACCAAACAAACATAGATGAATAGATATATCTCGGCAATGATCATCGCCACCCTTACGGGCCAGGCAACACAAGCGCAGACACTGCAGCTTGCGCCGCGTTTGGTTGTGAATATAACCATCGATCAGTTGCGAAACGATTATATCGAGCATTATTCACCATTGTATACGCAAAACGGTTTTAAGAAACTGTTACAGCAAGGATGCGTTTATGAGGCGGCCAGTTATCCTGTTGAGCCTGTTGACAGAGCTTCGGCTATTGCCACAATAGCAACCGGAACGACTCCTTTTTACCACAACATCATAGGCATTAAATGGCTAGATCGTAAAACATTGAGGCCTGTTTTTTGTATTGATGACGCACAATATAAAACATCACCAGGGAAACTTTCTACATCAACAATTAGCGACGAATTGAAAGTTTCTTCAAATGGATCATCGATAGTCGTCGGAATCGCTCCACAAAGAGATATGGCTGTACTTTCGGCAGGCCATGCTGCCGACGGGGCTGTATGGATTGACGATAAAACAGGCAACTGGGCTACCTCAAGTTACTATAGTGACAAAGCACAGAAATGGTTGAACGCCTACCGAAGTACCAAACCAAGACCCGATCAAAAGCCAGCCGGGATGAACGATGCGGTTAGCAATCTGGCCATTGATTACTTGAAAGACAATGCCATGGGGCGTGATGATGTCACTGATTATCTGGCTATCACCTTGTCTGCAGCGAATTCGAACAACACAAATTGGCGGGTAGATTTTGAAAATATCTACAGAAGATTAGACAACACCCTTGCCTCACTGATTACTGGTATAGAGCAGAATGTAGGTGCAGACAAAGTATTGTTTGTGTTGACCAGTACAGGATATGCTGAAGATCCAAAGGTTGATTATGCCAAATACCGCATTCCCACTGGTAATTTCTTTATCAACCGAGCAGCAAACCTGCTCAATATGTATCTTGGTGCGATCTATGGCCAAGGCAGATACGTTGAAACTTGCTATTTGAATCAGATCTATTTGAATAGAAAACTGATCGAAGACAAGCTTATTTCATTTGATGACATTATTTCAAGATCAAAAGCTTTCCTTGTTCAGATTGCAGGTATTAGGACGGTGTGTGAAAGTCCTTATAATCCATCTATCAGTGGAGACTTAGTCATCGAAGTATCCCCAGGTTGGCAACTCATCAATGAAGACAATCACGATAATTATATAGCCCGCGCGTCGTTTGTACCTTTCCCAATCATTTTATATGGAGCAGGTGTCAAGCCACAGCGCATCACAACTCCTGTAACGGTGGACCGAATTGCGCCAACCATTGCAAAAGCTATTCAAATAAGGGCTCCGAACGCCTGCAAATCCGCACCTCTTCAATAATTGTTTTTTTATTGAAGGGGCATTACGCATCGTAAAAGCGTAAATTTACAGAAAACATGATTAATTAATTCATAAATACGATAATACAAATATTATTCGTAATTTTGCAATAGCTTATTATATTGTAAATAATAAAATCAAATATAGAAAATGAATTTCAATAACATTTTAAAATCGTTGTTCGGTGACAAGTCTACACGAGACATGAGATTGATACAACCCCTTGTTGAGACCGTAAAGGCAGCATACCCTGACATCAAAAAGCTGAGCAACGATGAGTTGCGCGCTAAGACCAAGGAAATACAAAAATATGTCCAAGATTCGGCGAAAGAACAAAAAGCAAAGATCGCTGAACTGAAGAATAAAATAGAAGAAACAGATATCGATGAACGCGAACCGATCTTCGAAGAGATTGACAAATTAGAGAAAGAGACACTCGAAATTTACGAAAAAGCACTTAATGAAGTGATGCCTGTAGCTTTCAGCATCATGAAAGATACAGCAAGACGATTTGCAGAAAACGAAGAAACGATTGTAACAGCAACCGATTTTGACCGCGAGTTGGCAGCCGATCCATCTAAAGATTTTGTGACGATCGATGGAGACAAAGCCATCTATCATAACAGTTGGACCGCGGGAGGCAACCTACAGAAATGGGAAATGGTCCACTACGATGTACAGCTCTTCGGAGGTATTGCACTACACCAAGGAAAGATTGCAGAAATGGCAACGGGTGAAGGTAAGACATTGGTTGCTACCCTACCTGTCTTCCTGAATGCCTTGACCGGTAATGGTGTACATGTGGTTACTGTAAACGACTATTTGGCAAAACGTGACTCAGAATGGATGGGGCCACTTTACGAGTTCAACGGACTGAGTGTTGATTGTATCGACAAACATCGTCCTAATTCAAACGAACGTAGAAAAGCTTATTTGGCAGATATCACTTTCGGAACAAACAATGAATTTGGTTTTGACTACCTTCGCGACAACATGGCAGTAGCGCCAGCCGACTTGGTTCAGCGTGCACACAACTACGGTATCGTGGATGAGGTTGACTCTGTATTGATTGATGATGCTCGTACTCCATTAATCATCAGCGGACCTGTTCCGAAGGGAGACGATCAAATGTTTGAAGAGTATCAGCCATTAGTTGAAAGATTGGTTGACGTACAAAGAAAATTAGCAACTCAGTATTTGGCTGAAGCCAAACAGAAAATTTCTGAAGGTCAAGCTACCAAGAACCAAAAGGAAACAGAAGAAGGCTTCTTAGCCTTATACCGTTCATACAAATCGCTTCCTAAAAACAAGCCACTTATCAAATACCTATCTGAAGAAGGCATCAAGGCAGGTATGTTGAAAACGGAAGAATATTACATGCAGAACAACAACCGCGAGATGCCTAAAGCAGTAGAGCCGCTCTATTTTGTTGTTGACGAAAAATTAAACAGCTGCGATCTCACTGACAAAGGTACCGAATGGCTTTCAAAACAGGTTAACGACAAAGCATTGTTCGTACTTCCCGATATCACATCACAATTGTCTGCACTGGAAAACGCCAAAGATCTCAATGACGAGGAACGTCTCGACCAAAAAGATGAGTTGCTTGCTCACTACGGTGTACAGAGCGAACGTGTTCACACCTTGCAACAATTGCTGAAAGCTTACACCATGTTCAACAGAGATGATGAATATGTTGTCATTGAAGGCGAAGTAAAAATCGTTGACGAACAAACAGGCCGTATCATGGAAGGTCGCCGATGGAGTGACGGATTGCATCAAGCTATCGAAGCAAAAGAGCATGTTCATGTAGAAGCCGCAACACAGACTTTCGCAACGATTACTTTGCAGAACTACTTCCGCATGTACCATAAGCTATCAGGTATGACAGGTACTGCTTCAACGGAAGCCGGTGAATTCTGGGATATCTACAAACTGGATGTGGTAGAAATTCCTACCAACAAACCTATTCAACGCACGGATATGGATGACCGTGTTTATAAAACGGCACGTGAGAAATATGCTGCTGTCATTGAAGAAATCGAACAAATGCGAAATAGTGGTCGCCCTTGTTTGGTTGGTACCACCTCTGTTGAGATTTCCGAATTGTTGAGCCGCATGCTTCAAATTCGAAATATCCCTCATAATGTACTGAATGCCAAACTCCACCAGAAAGAGGCTGACATCGTTGCACAGGCAGGTCAATCTTTCGACGGACTCGGTTCTGTGACGATCGCGACCAATATGGCCGGTCGTGGTACCGACATCAAGCTTTCTCCAGAAGTGAAAGCTGCAGGAGGTTTGGCTATCATCGGTACAGAACGTCATGAAAGCCGTCGCGTAGACAGACAGCTTCGTGGTCGTGCCGGTCGTCAGGGTGACCCAGGCAGCTCTGTATTTTATGTGAGCTTGGAAGATAAACTCATGCGATTGTTCGGATCAGAACGCATTGCTTCGGTCATGGACCGTTTCGGTATGAAAGACGGTGAACGAATTGAAAGTCCAATCATTTCCAAGAGTATCGAACGAGCTCAGAAGAAGGTTGAAGAAAATAACTTCGGTATCCGAAAGAATTTGCTCGAATATGACGATGTGATGAACAAACAACGTACCGTCATCTATGAAAAGCGTCGCCATGCCTTGATGGGCGAACGTATCGGAATGGATATCACCAATATTGTTTGGGACAGATGTGTTAACATCATTGAAACCAACGATTACGAAGGCTGCAAGGAACATTTCCTGAAGCAGTTGGCCATGGAATGTCCATTTACAGAGGAAGAATTTATCAATGGCGACAAGAATGATTTAGCTGAGCGTTCTTTCCAAGATGCAATGGCTTCATTCAAACGTAAGACAGACCGTATTCAAAGTGTTGCTTGGCCTGTCGTCAAGCAAGTAGAGGAAACACAAGGCAATCGTTTCGAACGTATTGCTGTGCCCATCACCGACGGAAAACGTGTTTACCAAATTTCATGCAACCTGAAAGATGCTTATAATACAGAGGGTAAAGATGTTGTTAAGCAATTTGAAAAGACGATTTTGTTGCACATCATTGACGAGAACTGGAAAGAAAATCTGCGTCAGTTGGATGAGCTTCGCCATAGTGTCCAAAACGCTTCTTATGAACAAAAGGATCCATTGTTAATCTTTAAACTCGAAAGTGCCAAGTTGTGGGATAGTATGATTGATGAAATGAACAATCAGACCGCAAGTATCTTGATGAGAGGTCAGATTCCTGAGATGCAACAACAATCCGTACAAGAGGCTGCTCCAGAAGAAAGGTCACAACGTTACAATGAACAAAAAGACGACCTGACAGATCCATCACAGGAAGCTGCCGCACATCAAGACACACGTGAGAACGCCGAACAGGTTCATCATACGCCGATCGTCAAGGATAAGATGCCTCGTCCAAACGATCTATGTCCATGTGGAAGCGGTAAAAAATTCAAGAATTGTCATGGAAAGAACATCCGATAAACCTTTATAAATAAGGATAATAATAGCCGAATTCCTACCAGTCGTATAGCACTGGTAGGATCGGCTTTTTTCTTTTTATTTCATACATTCTAACCCATGCGTATTGACATCAACCAGCTTCAGAAAAAATTCGGAGAAAAAGTTGCCGTAGATATTTCTGATTTCACCATCCATTCTGGAGATCTTCTAGGCTTAGTAGGCAACAATGGAGCAGGAAAAACAACTCTTTTCCGACTATTGCTTGATTTATTAAAGGCCGATGAGGGACACATTCTCTTTACCTTCGACAAGGATGAGAAGATGATTAACAATGAGCTCCCGCTTGAGAATAGCCGTCAAGGGGGCATTGCCATCACCATGGAGCCTTCTCAAACAGAGAAATGGAAAGAGTATACGGGGGCTTATCTGGATGATGGGTTCTTGATCGATTTTCTAACACCCGAAGAATACTTTCAATTTGTGGCGAAGGTGACAAACATTGACAAAGAGAAACTCAACCAGTATTTGTCTACCCTGACCAAATTCATGAACGATGAAATTCTCGATCAGAAGAAACTCATCAGAGATTTTTCTGCCGGAAACAAACAGAAGATAGGGATCATTTCTGCAATGATCAGTCAGCCAGATTTATTGATATTAGACGAACCCTTCAACTTTCTCGATCCATCAAGTCAAAGTTTCCTGAAGAAGATTCTGCTTGACTATCATGAGTCGACTGGTGCCACGATCTTGGTCAGCAGTCATAACCTGCAACATACGGTAGATATCTCTAACAGGGTGGTTCTCTTAGAAAATGGTATCATCATCAAGGACCTAAAGAACGAGCAAGGCAGTGCCGAAAAAGAACTGGAAGATTACTTCAACCTTAGACTTGACGATTAGTACAAGCATCTCTTCCCCTTGTTGAGTAATTCAAAGATTGCCGGTAGCCTTTCTGTATAAAGTATATCAGACCAAGGACCATTCCAATCATGCCATAAATCAATATCACCTGGACAAGGTTTAAGTGAATATTTTCAACACTTGCTCCGGGCCATGAAGCAATGACAGCCAAGCTATCATTAAGCAATTGACTAAGCCAAGACAATCCCCAAGCTACCCATCTTTGTATCAAAGGAAAAATAGATAAGGCAAACATCGTTGCTGACACATACAAGATGACAATCGTTAAAGGGATAGCAATCAAATTGGTTACAAGAAAATAACTTGAAAAACGGCCAAAATAATAGGCCACCAGTGGTGCGGTCCCTGCCTGTGCAGCCAGAGAAACAGCCATCGTTCCCCACACTTTCCCGATAACACTTGATCGTGATAACCAATGCTGCGGTATCCATTGGGCAATGAACTGATATAAAAGCAAAATGGCAAAGACCGCCATAAACGACATCTGAAAGCTGATATCCCACAAACTCAGCGGATTCCAAAGCAACATAACGATCGCTGTCAATGCCAGTGCATTCAAAGACGTTTTCTCTCGATGGAGCATCGAAATAAAAGTATAAAACGTGAGCATGATCGCTGATCGCATAACACTCGAAGACATACCGGTGAGAAACACATAAATCCAAATTGCCAGCAGGATCGCTACAAGATGCATCATACCCTTTGAGCCTTTACCACCAAAGACAAATGCCAACAATCCAAAGATAATACTTAAATGAAGGCCGGAAAGGGCCAGGACATGGGATGCACCAGAGATAGAATACACCTTCTTGGTTTCATTAGACAGCAAGGATTTATCGCCCAATGTCATGGCTGATACAATGGCATAATCCTGATCTGCAAGACCCAACAGGTCATACTGTTCTAACAAATTCGCTCGCACACGTTGGGCAGCCAATTTCAAGCGTTCTATTCTGGGTAACAGTTTGGTATCGAAACGCATGGTTTGCCAATTGTGTGCATTTACAAAGGTTTGGGCATCATACCCATAAATCTTCATCCAACGGCAATAATCAAAATGAGAATGAGGATAAAAAGACGTAACAGGCGTAAAGAATGATTGAATCCGGATACCGCTTCCTAATTGGATGGATTGATAATGGTTTTCTATCGTATCACGTAAGAATGATGCCTTGACTTTCTTGCCACACAAAGAACCACTCAAAACATACAAATCGCATTGTAAAATTTTTCCTTTTGACAGTGGAGTACTTACAACAACGGCTTCTGTTGATTGAACAGATACTGGCAAATGGATATCCATCTTCTCTTTCTTGACGGCCAGACAAAACATACCCACGAATAAGACCGTAAACAGAATCATGAAACTTTGCACTTGAGGCCACTTCCCAGAACCAAGGCTGACAATCAATGATAGAATCGTTAAACCCAGCATTACTGATAAAGGCAATACATGCCCTATCCTGTCGCCGAGAGTGATCCCTAATATCAATACCGCAGCAACCTTGACTAACGGATAAAGTTGCAGTCTGTTAAGTGCTTTCATTCATAATCATCAATCACCCTATTGGTAAATTTCATCATGGGAAGTGTCGTCTTGAACATATCCGACATGGTCTTCAACCATCCATCTCCATTGAAAAGATCAGCTTCTACCACATGCCAGCAAGCATAGTCTTTCATCCTCAAATAATCCAAAAAAGGAAAATCTTTCGGAAAATCCTTCGGACATGTCTTTAAATGCTCCAAGCCAAATCCCTTTGGAGAGATTTCGTTTTCATGCCAAAAGCCTTCATTGACATAGCCAAAGTATCTGACAAACTTGCCATCTTCTACATATTTGCGCCACTCATCAATGTTCACCATAATCTCATTACGGCATGCCGTCAATATATTTGTTGGCAACCAATAAGCTCCTGCCGACAACAAACATCTGCCTGGTTGCAGATGAATGTAATACCCGGCATGTAATGATTTCTTCCCCTTGGCACTGATATAGGCACCGAAATGATTCTTATAGGGAGATTTGTCGGAAGAGAACCGGATGTCGCGGTTAAATCTGAAACAAGCATCTTTAGGAGTTATATGCGAGACCGAGGCATCAAAGGCAGATATAGCGAGGATAGCCTGCTCCACGCCGGCTTCAAATTCTTTTCTGCATGCCAGATATTCCTTCTTATGTTCCAAAAACCAGTCACGGTTGTTGTTGGCTGTTATTTCGCTCAGAAAACTTAATATACGTTGTACGTCCATTTATACTAATTTTGAATTGTTCAATAATTTAGGGCAAAAACTGTCGAAAGGGCACTTGGCACATTTGGGTTGCTGGCTCTGGCAGATATATCTCCCATGTAATAAAAGCCAATGATGGGCATTGTTTACTTCTGTTTTGGGTAAATAACGCATCAAATCTTGTTCTACTTTAAAGGGTGTATCGGCCTTTGAGGATACGAGTCCTAAACGGTGACTTACCCGATAGACATGTGTATCCACAGCTATCGCTGCCTTGCCAAACCAAACTGCCTGAATAACATTAGCCGTTTTGCGCCCCACCCCAGGCAGTTTCATTAAATCGATGGCGTTATCGGGGACTTGACCCTTAAAATCGCTGACAATCATCTGTGCCATTGCAACCAGATGTCGAGACTTCGCGTTGGGATAACTCACACTGTGGACCAATTCAAAGACCTCTTCAGGTGTTGCCTGAGCCATCGATTCTGCATCAGGATAATGCAGAAATAATTCGGGCGTTACCTGATTGATACGCTTGTCTGTACACTGTGCGCTGAGTACCGTGGCAACAAGCAGTTGAAATGCTGAACCAAATTCCAGTTCGGTTGTCACGACAGGCATTTCTTGCCTGAAATAATCTAAAATATACTGATATCGTTCTTTTCTTGTCATGACACAAAATTAATGAAATTGATTGGTATGGCAAAATAGTATCGGCAACAAGTTTTGACACATAAATGACGAACATGATTTTGTATCTAAATCTTCATACAGCGATGAGCAAACACATTTCAATTTCACAAAATTTCTTATCATTCGAATGGACAAGCCATACCATCCTCCAAAATGAGGCATATCGACGTCGGATATGCCTCCTATTAGATGCCAATCTTCATGGAATTGACAAACAAAACGATTGATATTGCAAACTATTGTTAATCAACAGATTACAATATCAGTAAATATCGTCTTCTGTAATCTCTTCTTTTGTAATTTTCTCACGGTCCATGGCATGCCAAACATAAACAATATAAGCTAACACGAATGGGATGAACAAGGAAACAACAGACATGGTACGCAAGGTAAACTCACTGCTGCAACTGTTTGCAATGGTTAGTGACGATTGGATATCTACATTTGAAGGGTAATATGCGGTATTGTTCCATCCTGCGATCAAGAACAAGACCAAGACAACCAATACTACACCGATTCCTGCAGGCCATATACCTTTCATATATAATTTATCCATGGCAGTACGGATAACAGCGTAAAGCAATAATACAACGCCTATCAACAAAACAGCAGCTAAATACCACATATCCAGCAAATTACGCAGATACTTCATCGGTTCCATAGAGATGATGCCTGTAACAGGATCATAGGCAAAACCATCCTTCCAGAGTGTTCGACCCAAAAAAATCAAGAACAATACCAAAAAGCCTGCAACATTAATCAACATTTTCTCTCGAGCACGTGTACGAATGACTTGATCAGCAACATTATTCATGATGTAAAATGAGCCCAAGGCACGAGCCAAAAAGACGACAGCCAATCCTAAATACAAATTCCAGACATCCAATAAAGCATCCAAGCCATGACTACCATTGGCCCACGTGCTGATAACAGGATTCATGCCACCAACGATATTGTTCTTGTCCACAACAAAGTTAGAACCATTGAAGAATGTAGCGACAGCCCCACCGAGCAACAACGGACCTAAGATGCCATTGATCAAGAGAAGCCATTGAAAGGTTTTGACACCTAGAAAATTTCCTAATTTATTCTGAAATTCATAACTCACAGCCTGCAAGACAAAAGAAAACAAGATGATCATCCACAACCAATACGCGCCGCCGAAACTAGTGCTGTAAAACAAGGGAAACGATGCAAAGAACGCACCGCCAAAGGTAACCAAAGTGGTAAATGTTATTTCCCATTTACGACCCGTACTGTTGACAACCATACGACGCTCATCAGGAGTCTTTCCCAATTGAAAGATCAAAGAATTGGCCCCTTGAACAAACATCAGAAACACGAGCAGCGCACCCAACAAGGAGATTAAAAACCACCAATAATGTTGTAAAAAACTATATGTAAACATAAATTACGATTTAATGGTTATTCATTTGCATTCAAGTTTTCACTATGCTCTGGACCTTTCTTGATGGCTTTGCAAAGAATATTAATCTCTACAGCCAACATGGTCGTGAACAACACCAAGAATATAAAAAAGGTAAGCGCTATGGATCCGGCACTGATATTCGATACACCAACCCAGGTCGGCAACAAGTCTTGGATGGTCCAAGGCTGGCGACCGAATTCGGCAACCAACCATCCCGACTCAGAAGCGACATACGACAATGGCAAGAGAACGATGCCTGTAATCAGCAGCCATCGGTATTTCATCAAATCCTTCTTATAAACAAAGAGAAGCATGACGGCGAAGAACAGGATAAACAATATCCCCAGACCCACCATGAGACGGAATGCCCAGAAACTAACCGGTACATATGGAACAATCTGATCGGCCGATTTTACATACCCATAGCCAAAGTACTTCATGTTGTCCTGAATTGTCTGAAGGGTCTTTTTGTCTTTCTGACCCGATCGATATTGTTGCAAGGCAGCTATGGCCAGCTTACCTTTTTCAATCTTTTCAGTTAAAGAAGGTTCTCGTGTGCCATCGTTTTTGGTATATCCCTTTATCATATCATTGATACCCGGTACATAACCATCCATCGTATTCGTTGCCAAAATAGACAATCCGTAAGGCAGTGCAATTTTAGCAGGTGCTTCGGCTTCATGGACATAATCGGGTTGCCTGAATGGGTTGACCCATGCAACAAGTGTAAGACCTTGTTTGTTTCCACCATTGTACAATGCCTCCATGGCTGCTAATTTCATGGGTTGAACTTGGGCAACCTGATAACCCGAAATATGCCCCGTGAAGGCTGCCAGCACGGATGCTATCAATCCCACCGCACTACCAATCTTGATACTTTCCATTGCTAGCTTATGCTCTCGGTTCTTCAAAAGATACCATCCACTGACGGCTACCACGAAGATAGCTCCAATAATCCAGGAAGAGATTACCGTATGGAAAAACTTATCGACAGCGACAGGCGACAGAGCCACATCCGCAAACGAAGTCATCTCGAAACGCATGGTGTCGGGATTGAAGGTCTGGCCAACAGGATACTGCATCCAGGCGTTGGCAACCAAAATCCACCAGGCAGAGATGGTTGCTCCCACGCCCGTTAACCAGGTCGAGGTAAGATGGAAACCAGGTGATACCTTTTTCCATCCAAAGAACATCACTGCAACAAAAGTGGCTTCCATAAAGAAAGCAATGATACCTTCTATCGCCAAAGGTGCACCAAAAATGTCTCCTACAAAAAAGGAATAATTGCTCCAGTTGGTACCAAATTCAAATTCTAGAATAAGACCGGTGGCTATACCCATAGCGAAATTGATACCGAAAAGTTTCTGCCAGAAACGGGCAGTGTCTTTCCAAAAGCGCTTCCTTGTTCGGAAATAACAAGTCTCTGCAATGCCCATCACGATGGCTAGTCCCAAGGTCAAGGGAACAAATAGCCAATGATAAATGGCAGTTAGGGCAAATTGAGCGCGAGACCAATCAACGGTTCCAGCTGAAATCTCTAATAAAAGATTGCTCATAACAAATAGATTATTTAATGATTATTTCGATTTAACAATTCTGATGAAACAAAGTTTGCTTCTTCACCCTTCACTGAATGCTGTTTGATGAAATTAGGAAAGAAGAAAACTTTCAACACCACAAACATGATGAAAAGTTTGATTAGGATAATGGCCCATAACGTTTTACCTAACGTCATGTTTCGAAATCCATCATAATATAAGTCGAAAACCCGATATATAAAACTATTCTTTTTCATCTCATCATCAGTTTTATGGCGATAAAGATATGAAAAAAAATAATATAAAATTGAACATAGTATTAAAAAATATTTTGACAAACAATTATTTCCGTATCCAAACGTTAGAAGATAATAAAAGATAAACACTCGAAGAGAGCGAAAAATAAACGTAAATGTGCTTCAAGAAAGACTAAAACAGGAAAAAACAAGGATTAGGTCAGGAGAACTATTTATTTCTTTTGTCAAATGAAATTAAATCTTTAATTTTGCACGAAACATAAAACCATTCCAATGAAGAAGAAAATCATTATTCCGATCGTCATTCTTGTAGCTTTGCTAATAGCAGGTCTCGTATACCTTGCTCAGAACCTCAGCCAACAGAAGAAGAAAAATGAGGATATGAAACAATTGGCAGAGATGGATAAAAAAGAAATGGAAAACGAATACCAAGGTTTTGCCAATCAATATAGTGAGATGAAAACCCAAATCAGCAACGACTCGATTGTGGCCCAACTGACAAAAGAACAGGAAAGGACACAAGGTTTGTTGAATGAGCTGAAAAAGGTTAAAAGTGACGATGCCCGCGAAATTACCCGACTGAAGAGAGAACTAGCGACAGTCAGAGCGGTGTTGCGCAATTATGTTTTTGAAATAGACTCATTGAATAGTCTCAACCAAAATCTTGTAAAAGAGAATTCTCGCGTGAAAGGACAATACCAAGAGGCTACCCGACAAATTGAAGGTTTGAATACAGAAAAGGCAAGCTTATCTGAAAAAGTTGCCATCGCTGCACAGCTTGACGCAATAGATATCAATTTGAGCCTGAAAGACAAGCACGGGAAAAATACCAAAAATATCAAAAAAGCAAAAACCCTTCAAGTTGATTTCAGCATTGCCAAGAATGTAACGGCTTCGAATGGCATGAGAACATTATATGTCAGGGTCACCTCTCCTACCGGAACTGTTCTTGGTGATGGAGGAACGTTCAACTACGAAAACAGAAATTTGGAATGTACAATGAAGAAAACAGTAGAATATGGTGGCAAACAAACTGGTGTCGCTACCTATTGGGGCATAGACCAAGCCTTGGTCAATGGAACATATAATGTCAGCATTTTTGCCGATAATGAGATGATTGGATCTAGAAGTTTTACGATCAACTAAATGAATAGAATATTAACTATAATTTTATTAGTTGGAACATTGTTACCTGTACATGCACAAGTAACATTGTCGTTGGACAGCTGTAGAGCCATGGCTCTGCGCAACAACAAGCAACTAAATGTAGCAAAGCTCCAGCAAGAAGTTGCCAAGAATACCCGAAAGTCGCTACGAACACAGTATCTGCCTAAAGTGAATGCAATGGGAGGATACCAGTTTTTCAGCAAGGAAATTTCCTTGTTGAATGATGAACAGAAGGATAAACTGGCCAACCTAGGAACAAACATGAGCTCTGGAATGGGTACGACATTAACATCCATGATGACCAATTTCGTGCAACAAGGAATATTGTCACCGCAAACGGCTCAACAATTAGGAGGAATGCTGACACAATTCAGCGGATCTCTTGCCCAAGCAGGTAACAGTTTAGGGGCAAGCATCAATGATGCTTTCCATACAGACACCCGAAACATGTGGGCAGGATCTGTCATGGTTCGCCAACCCATCTATATGGGTGGAGGTATCATCGCAGCGAATAAGATCGCCGACATCAGTGAAAAGATGGCTTTTAACGACCTTTCGATGAAAACTCAGGCAACCATTTATGACATTGACAATACGTATTGGTTGGTAGTGTCACTCAAGCAGAAGCTCAATCTAGCAACAAGCTACCAAAACTTAGTACAAAAACTCAGCTCAGATGTACACAAAATGATTGATCAAGGGGTAGCAACCCGTTCAGATGGATTAAAAGTTGACGTACAGGTAAACGAGGCTGACATGCTTGTGACGCAAGCTGAAGACGGTGTTTCACTTACGAAAATGCTACTCTGCCAATTGTGCGGAATACCCTTGGATACCGAGATTCAATTGGCTGATGAGAAAGATGATAATGTTACTACTGTTGTCTTCGACTCACCGAATGATTCAACGAATAATGTCATTAACCGACCAGAACTGAGAATGCTCCAAAACGCTGTTAACATCAGTGAGCAAAACACTAAACTTATCCAAGCGGTTTATCTTCCCCATGTTGCTTTGACAGGTGGTTACTTGGTTTCCAACCCGAACGTTTTCAACGGATTTGAAAGAAAATTCGCTGGAGTATGGAATATAGGAGTACTTGTTGAAATTCCTGTTTGGAACTGGTTTGAAGGCGTTTATAAAGTACGCGCCAGCAAAACGGCCACTACTATGGCTGAATTATCTTTAACTGATATGCAGGAAAAGATTTCTTTACAGGTATCTCAATGCAGATTTAAAGTGAAAGAAGCAAACAAAAAACTCTTCATGGCACAGAAGAACATCAAGAGTGCCGAAGAAAACCTTCGCAGTGCCAACTTGGGATTCAAGGAAGGCGTCATCGAATCTACAGATGTAATGGCTGCTCAAACAGCTTGGCAAAAGGCACAAAGCCAAAAAATCGATGCGGAAATAGAAGTTAAACTAGCACAAGTAAACCTGAAGAAGGCGCTTGGCATTTTACAATAAGATCATTATGTCGGCAAAAACACAGCATCACAATATTATTCTTGCAATCATAGGATTTGCATCAGTAGTCATTGTAGTGGCCATCATTGGCTTTCTTACTTTAGGAAAAACACCAGAAATCGTTCAAGGCGAGATAGAAGTTTCAGAGTATAGAGTATCCAGCAAGATACCTGGGCGTATTCAAGAATTGAGAGTGAAAGAGGGGGATTATGTTCATGTGGGTGATACGCTTGTGATTCTTGAGGCACCAGAGGTGAACGCTCAAGAAAAAGCTGCATCAGCTACTCAACAAGCTGCCTCTGCCATGAGCGACATGGCTGACAATGGTGCTAGAAAAGAACAGATCCAAGGTGCTTATCAGCTTTGGCAACAGGCACTGGTCGGTTGTGATATCGCGAAGAAATCTTATGATCGCGTTCAGAATTTGTTTAACGAAGGAGTACTTAGCGCACAAAAACGCGATGAAGCTTTTGCTGCTTATAAAGCTAGCGAGGCTCAGGTCAAGGCTGCACAGAGTCAGTACGATATGGCCAAAAATGGTGCTCGTATTGAAGAAAGGAAAGCTGCTGCCGAACAGGCTCGAGCAGCTCAAGGTGCTGTTGACGTTGTGAAATCGCTCTTGAAAGAAACTGTTCAGGTATCAAATGTCGAAGGTGAGGTAAGCAGCATTTATCCTAAAGAGGGTGAATTGGTAGGAATAGGTTCACCTATCATGAGTATTTCTATCATGAAAGACATGTGGGGAACCTTTAATGTGCGCGAGGATCAATTAAAAGGTTTAAAGTTGGGCAATATTTTTACGGCATTTGTTCCTGCTTTCAATAAAGAAGTCAAACTAAAAGTTTATTACATCAAGGATCAAGGATCGTTTGCGGTATGGAAAGCCACGAAGTCGAATGGCCAATACGACCTCAAAACCTTTGAAGTAAAAGCTCGTCCCACGAATCCTTTCGATGGACTTCGACCCGGTATGTCGCTCATCATTCGCAAGTAATCATTCACAGCATCCGGCAGAAAGAGAAAATCAAGTAGCTCTTTCAGATAAAAATCATCAGAATGGCTACCGGTCGCTTTATATAAGTTCCGATTTTGCACCAGGACGGTAAGTACTTATAACGCAAATCCATGCTAAAAAGAATATATCAAATCGCATTACGTGAATGTGGAATACTGGTCAAGAATCCCATTTATGGATTCTGCATGGTGATATTCCCCATCATCACGATATTCTTTTTTACGTCCTTGATGAACGATGGTCTGCCAACGGATATGCCTGTCGGCGTGGTTGACCAGGATAACACATCGACGTCCCGCGAGCTCACAAAAAGGTTAGACTCTTATCAGATGTCGCATGTGGTGGCTCATTACCCCAATATGAACGAAGCAAGGCAGGCCATTCAACAAAATGAGATATATGCTTTCCTACTCATCCCTAAAGGAACAACAGAGCAATTGGTCAGTTCGCATCAACCAAAAATATCTTTTTATTACAGCAATACCACCCTTGTTGCAGGTTCGATGTTATTCAAAGATTTGAAGACCATTGCCGCATTGGGGTCAGCCGGTGCGATTTCAGCTCGAATGTCTGCCATGGGAAAGACAGAAAATGAGATTTCTGCATTTCTGCAGCCCATCAAAGTAGACTTGCACATGATTAACAACCCTTGGACCAATTATAATATTTATTTGAGTTCGATGATTGTTCCAGGTGTTTTCTTTCTCTTCGTTTTCTTGATTACGGCCTACTCTCTTGGAACAGAATTGAAATTCAAAGAATCAAAGAAATGGCTTAAGCTAGCAGAAAACAATATTGTAGTGGCCTTGACAGGAAAATTCTTGCCGCAAACACTTATTTTCCTGAGTATCTTTTATTCGTTCGAACTCTACACTTATTATTACCTAGGCTTTCCCCATCCGGGAGGTATCGTTCCAATTTTGCTTTTGGGATTACTTACTGTCTTATCCGGACAGGCCTTTGGCATCTTCATCTTTGGGCTGGTGCCTTCTCTGCGAATGTCCATGAGTGTGTGTTCCCTATGGGGCGTATTGAGCTTTACCACGAGTGGAGCTACTTATCCACTCTTTTCGATGAATCCCATGCTCGAAGCTGTGGCACAATTGTTTCCACTGAGGCATTATTATATGATCTATCAAATGTGTATCTTCAACGGATACCCATTGGTGAACGCCTGGTTTAACATTTTGGCTTTGTTCATTTTCATCGCACTGCCGTTTTTCATCAACAGAAAACTCAAACATGCCATGCTGACTTATGTTTACATTCCATAAATTTATACCAGCCATTTACGCAAACTTATCCACACCAGGGTTAAAAGAAAATAATGAACGACAGTATATTAGATAAAATCAAACAAGGTATCGAAGATATGTGTTATATCTGGGCAAAGGAGATACGCGCTACCATTAACGATGAGGGAGTGCTTATTTTCTGTATTCTTGTGCCAATATTTTATCCATTAATCTATTCTTGGGCCTACAACAACGAGGTAACCCGCGATGTACCCGTGGCCATCGTTGATTATTCGAAGAGTCAGTTGAGTCGTGAATTCATCCATTCGATTGATGCGTCACCCAATACAAAGGTGGCATTTCTCTGCAATAGTATTGAGGAAGCGAAAGATCTGGTCAAGCATCAAGTTGTCAACGGCATCATTTATCTACCCGAAAACTTTGATATTCTAATCAATCGTGGACAACAAGCAAATGTAAGCGTCTATTGTGACATGAGTCTGATGCTATCCTATAAATCCATCTTAGAGTCGGTACAAGGTGTTTCTACAAAAATGAACACTGAAATACAACTGGCACATCAGAGTGGAATGACAGACAGAGATGAAGCCATTGCAACGAATCCTCTTGTATGTGAAGAGGTTCCTATCTTCAATACTACTGGTGGATACGGCAATTCGATCATCCCCGGCGTATTGATGCTTGTTCTGCAACAAACACTTTTATTGGGCATAGGACTTGCTGCGGGAACAGCAAGAGAAACAAATCGCAATAAAGACTTGGTACCTATCAGCAAACATTACAATGGAATTTTCCGAATTGTCTTGGGAAAATCGATGGCATATTTCATGTTGTATCTTGTCTTAGGCGCATACCTCACACTGGTGGTGCCCAAACTCTTCGGTTTCACATCGATTGTTGAACCCAAGGCACTCATAGGCTTGATGATTCCCTATATTCTTGCCTGTATCTTCTTTGGTATGGCGCTGTCAGGATTTGTACGCTATCGTGAAAATGTGATGTTGCTGGTAATCTTCACTTCTGTTCCATTATTATTCATGTCGGGTATCTCTTGGCCACAGAATAATATACCGGGCATGTGGCAAGGGGTTTCATGGCTATTTCCATCCACCTTTGGAATTCGCGGGTATGTTCGGATCAACACGATGGGCGCAACCCTCATTGACATTAAATCCGAGTATCAGACGCTTTGGATGCAAGTTGTAATCTATTTCTTCACCACGTGTATGGTGTACAGAACCAAAATCATTCATGCACGAAAAAAAGCTGTCGAGCAAATGGAACGGCGCCAGCAGAAAGCCCTAAAAGCAAAAGTGGGCAACCTAGATAACAATGGTTGATTGCTGCATCTGGGGTCATTATTCGATGCGATGTTGAAAGCACCCGAATATCACAGTTTAAAAGCGCCATGACCACTAGACAACAAAATATTAAACGGTCTGTTTCAGTTCTTGAAACAGACCGTTTAACGTAAATGAATACCAGACGAGCGTCCTTACCTATTTATGTTGAACCTCAACGATCTTGGTTGGATCTTGCTCCTCATTACGACGATTCGTCACCGTAACGACAGCTTGCGCCAGACCAAGAAAAGCTTGTCCAGTCAACGTCTCTATGTCCGCTGCAGAGGGTACCCCATTATCACCATGTTCACGGATACTCTGAACCAAAGGGATCTGAGCCAACAACGGACAATTCATTTCCGCAGCCAACTGTTTGCCACCATCTTTTCCAAAGATATAATATTTGTTTTCAGGAAGTTCGGCCGGTGTAAACCATGCCATATTCTCCACTAATCCAAGAATCGGTACGTTTATCTTGTCGTTTCTATACATGTCAATCCCTTTACGAGCATCTGCTAACGCCACAGCTTGTGGTGTCGTGACAATGACAGCACCAGTAATCGCCAGCGTTTGCAATAACGACAAATGAATGTCACTTGTTCCAGGAGGAGTATCCAGGATGAAATAATCCAGTTCGCCCCAATCGGCATCTGCAATCAATTGTTTCAAGGCCGATGTTGCCATACCACCACGCCAAAGAGTTGCTGTATCGGGGTTGACAAAAAATCCAATACTGAGTAACTTCACCCCATACTTCTCTATGGGCTCGATTAACTCGCGTCCATCTTTATCGACGGCATATGGGCGACTATCTTCCACGCCAAACATTTTAGGAATTGAGGGACCAAAAATATCAGTATCCAGCAATCCTACCTTGTAACCTAACCGAGCCAAAGAGATTGCCAGGTTCACAGAGATGGTCGATTTGCCTACCCCACCTTTGCCTGAGCTGACAGCAATGATGTTTTTTACGTTTGGCAACATCTTACCAACTTCGGGTCTTGGCTCCGACTTGAATTCTGTCTTGATGGTAACCTCTACTTCTTTGCTGATATGAAAATGGATAGCAGCCTCGGCAGCCTTGATTGTTGACTTCAAGAAAGGATCGGTTTCACGAGGAAAGATCAGGGTAAACTCAACTTTCATACCGTCAATACGGATATCATCGGCCAACATCTCGCTTTCAATCAGATTCTTCTTCGTGCCCGCATACGTCACTTTCGACAGTGCGTCCTTGATTAAATTCGGATATAATGTCATCTTCTTTATTCTTTTAATGTGAAACTTAATCATATATCTTTATAGATGCCGTGGTAAAACGGGCATCTTTGTTCATCAATTCCATGCATTTAAGCATCCAATTACAATGATTTTCCCAACTGATAAAGCCGGGTTTGCTCAACAGAAGATATCGAGGGTGCAATATCCTGCATTCGAGTAGCCCACTTCTTATTGGGTTTCTCGCTCATCACAAACTGGATGTCGATGCCGTTCTTCACATCGTCCCATGCCAGATAAGACTTGGTGTACTGTTTTCCATCAACAAATACCTTGCCAACATAAACCGCCTTCTTGCTCCAACCTTTCGTTGTGACATTGATTTTCTTGCCGTTGCTCATCGTGACAGAGATGCTTGGCAACGCTGGTGAACCGATATTATAGTATCCGCTCGATGGGGCAACAGGATAGAAGCCCATACAATTGAAAATATACCAGGCCGACATCTGTCCGCAGTCGTCGTTACCACAGAGTGATCCCGGCTGATCACCGTAGAAACGGTCGATGATTTCACGTACGACCTTCTGACATTTCCAGCCTTCACCCAAGTAGTTGTACAGATAAGCCACATGATGACAAGGCTCGTTGCCATGCCAGTAAGCACCGATACGCCCCTGAATGTCGTGCGCACCGGGGATATCTTCAGGTAAATCGTATGTAAACAATGAGTCAAGACGCTCACGAAACTTATCACGTCCCATCAGATTCATCAGTCCTTGAACGTCTTGTGGAACCGTCCAGTGATACTGAACCGTAAATCCTTCGGTGATATCTCCCCATCCATTCACCGATCCCGGTCCTTCATAGGCAATAGGCGAGAAGGGTGTACGCCATGCTCCATCTGCACTTTTTCCACGCATATAGTGGGTAGAAGCATCAAAAAGATTCTGATAACTCAACGCTCTGTTCAAGAAATAGGCATATTCCTTTATTTTGCCTAGCTTCTTGGCAGCTTGTGCAATGGCATAATCATCAAAGGCATATTCAAGGGTTTTTGACACCGACTCATTTTCTTTGTCAAACGGAACATATCCTTTCAAAGCATAATCAGACAAACCGTCATAGTTTTTATTCATGGCAGTATTCACCATGGCATTGAAAGCATGCTGATAGTCGAATCCCTTTACATCCTTACAAATCATGTCTGCCAATACGGCAGCAGCATGATAACCTATCATGCACCAGGTTTCGTTACTGCCAAACGACCAGAACGGCAGCATTTTCTCAACGCTCTTGTCGTAATGAGCCAGCAGAGAATTGGCGATATCTGCCTGAATATCTTGATGTACCAAGTTCATCAGAGGGTTCCATGCACGATAGGTATCCCACAGCGAGAACTCTGTGCGGTTGGTAAATTCCTTAGGCTGCTCAATATTCTTATCCAGTCCGGCAAACTTTCCATCTGCATCGTTATAGGTAAACGGACACAGAGCCGCATGATATGCTGAGGTATAGAAGGTTGATTTCTGTTGATCGGTACCCGTAATTTGATATTTTGACAGTTCTTTTTCCCATTTTTCTGCTGCCAACTTCTTCAGAGAATTAAAGTCTTGTCCATCCAATTCTTTCAGATTCAAGGCTGCTCCATCAGTACTTGTCGACGAAATAGCAGTTTTAACGGTCACCTCTGCTGAATCCTGCACATCGAAAGTTGCAGTAAAAAGGATGTTTGTACCCCATGCTTCGCGGTTACTGCGGAAACGACTGGTGTTGTATATCACAGGTTTCTTGTCCTGATATATCATAAAACTACGGAAAGGACGTGAGAAAACGGCACGAAAATAGATATGTCTTTCGGGTCCCCAGCCTTTGACAAGCTTGTATCCGGTAATCGTTCGATCGCCTTCAACGCGGATATTCGACCAAATACATTTCTGCCAAAGCGTGTGATTGAGATCTACCAGCACGAAAGCCGAATCGGTTTTAGGATAGGTAAAGCGAAACATGCCACTGCGTTCGCCTGCGGTCATTTCTGCTTTTACATCATAATCTTTCAGATGAACATAATAATAACCGGGAGTAGCACGTTCGTCATTGTGCGAAAACCTGCTACGATAGCCACTGTCAGGGGCCTCATCCGTACCGGGATCGAGTTTTATTTTCCCTGTTCCGGGCATGAACAGGAAGTCTCCCATATCCGGAATTCCCGTACCACTAAGGTGGGTTAACGAGAAGCCCTGTATCGAATTTCGGTTCCATTTATAGCCTGAAGCACAATCATAAAAGTGCTCATCGGTATCCGGACTTATCTGAATACCGCCGAAAGGAATCTGCGCACCGGGATAAACATTGCCATATCCATCGGTTCCCACAAACGGATTTACATAATCTATCGATTTCTTTTGGGATTGTTGGATTAACTTCTTCGCAGCAGTGAGTGTTGCACTCTGCAAAAATATCACGATTGAAAGGAGTATATATCTTATTTTCATACTGATAAAAAACAATCAATCTCCTACCCTATATCAGATAGAAGATTGGATTTGGTTATTTCTTTGTTTTGATGTCGCCAACAGCCACTTGATATTCGCGCCACAATCCGTCCATCGTATATTTCTTACCCAATGCATATTTCACAGCACCATCCCATGACCATGGCACCACTTCAAGGGTAGAACGATTCATCTTTCGCAAGAAATTCTTGTCTTTGGTTCTTCTTACCCAATCAAAGAAATATCCTGTATTACGGTATCCACTGGTATAACTGCCACCTTTCGGACGGTCTTGTTCGCCATGAAAGCCTCCATTAGCAACCCTTACAGCGTCAGCCATCCCTTCGATAAAGGCCCACACAACCTTGTTATCACCATATCCGCCAATACCTTGAGGTTCTAATTGAAACGCATGTGTCAACTCGTGCAACAGGACTCCTCGGGTTTCAAAATCTACCCTGGATGTATCATTGTTCTGGAACGAACGTTCAACATGACGTGTACTGTAAAAGATATCCACAAACCCGTTTCCACCACCTTTGGCAGAGATACCATTATCGTCACGAATAATATAATGAAGTCGCTTGCATTGTGGAATACTGTCGGAAGGACTGAAATATAGCGTTTGCATCACTTCACGTGCAACCTTTCGGATGTATGCCTCTGGATCTGGAATCAAGGCATGATAAATGGCAGAACCTTTGCTATCGGGGGCTTTATCTTCGAAAACGACCTTTCCCAGATGATTGTTCCACTGGCTGATTGTTTGCGGAGAAACAGCTCTTGAACTCTTTGACGTTTGACATGCGACCATCATTAGACCCACTGTCAATACGAACGTTACATTGATTAATGTCTTCTTCATTTGATTCATTGATAATAGATAAATTGTATTTAATTGTTTATATCGGTCATAGAATAAGGCTTGTCTGACAGAGCCAATCCCCTTTTCTGATTGGGTTTGCTACTCATGACAAACTCCAGCATACCACCCTTCAGCAAATCTTCGTGAGTGATATAGAGTTTGGTGTAAGGCTTACCGTTCAGGATTACTTTTTGCACATATCTGTTACGGTCATTCACCTTCGGAGCCTTCACGATCAGCTTGTTTCCAGAAGGCATCGTTATCTGCATATAGGGCAGGTAAGGAGCGCCCAACACATATTGATCGCTGCCAGGACACACAGGATAGAATCCCATCGAGGAGAAAATATACCAAGCAGACATCTGACCGCAATCATCGTTGCCACCCAATCCGCGAATTTCATTGCGATACATCTTGTTCATGATGGTACGCAACCACTGTTGAGATTTCCAAGGAGTTGAGGTCCATGCATACAGATATGGTATGTGATGGCTAGGTTCATTGCCATGAACATAACCTCCGACAAGACCGTCGATGGTGATATCTTCATTGTCCTTGTAATATTTTTCGGGCAGATGCATCTCAAACAACTGGTTCAGCTTATCCAAGAAAGGCTTCTCTCCACCAAACGACTTGATCAATCCATACACGTCTTGTGGCGCTTGGAAAGAAAAATTCCACGAGTTACCCTCGATAAAGCCCTCGTTGTAAGTTTGCAACGGATCCAAATCTTTTTTGAATGTACCGTTAAAAGTTCTCGGACTGGCAAATCCGATGGTCGAATCAAACGTATTTCGGTAGTTCAATGCCCGTTTGGCATATGCTTCTGCGACATCAGTACGCCCCAGTTTCTTCGCGGCTGCATAGATCGTCCAATCATCAAAAGAATATTCCAAGGTGTTCGAAGCGGCTGTTCCATCAATATCATAGGGTACATAACCTAACTTCATATAGTCTCCGATACCCGAGAAATATGGACAAGTTGCTGTTTGTGTCATAGCTTTGATGGCAGCATCACCATCGATGTCGGCTCCTTTCACGATGGCATCGGCCAACACAGCCACTGCATGATATCCCGTCATACACCAACCTTCGTTTCCCATCAGGCTCCATATCGGTAACATGTGATGCACGCTCTGCTGTTGGTGAGCAATCATCGATTTCACCATATTAGTGTTTCTTTCGGGTTTCAGTAAGTTCAGCAACGGATGTTCGGCACGATAGGTGTCCCATAAAGAAAAGATTGTGTAGTTGTCAAAATCCTTTGCCATATGGATATTGCCATCCAATCCCCGATACTGCCTGTCCACATCCATATAGATGGATGGATTGATCATTGTATGATACAGCGAAGTATAAATCATCGTCTTTTGGTCTTGTGAGCCTTCACACTCAATTACATCCAATTCGCGCTCCCAGGCATCGTGCGTTTCTTGGTGTATTTGATCGAAAGTCTTGCCGGCTGCCTCCGCCTGAAGATTCTTCAAGGCGCCTTCAGTACTGACAGCCGACAGCGCTACCTTGATGGTCAGCTCCTGAGAAGCTTGGTTGTCAAAGTTGAAGTAGGCCACAATATCCTTTCCGGCTATCTCCGGAAAATTGTGATAGAGGTCAAATTTGCGCCAGAATCCCGTGTATTTGGGTTTCTTCATATCGCGGTATCCATAACTGACGATGGGCTTACTCAACGAAATAGCGAAATAAGTATAATTGCATCGTGCCCATCCGTCGGTCATTCGGAACCCTGTGATGAGGGTATCATTTTCCACTCTCAAGCTACTCCACAACACCTTTCCATCATAATTATAGATTCCATGAAGCAAATCCAGGATGATTCGGCTATCGTTTCCTTTAGGAAAGGTATAGCGATGCACCCCAACTCTCGGTGTAGCTGTCAGCTGTGCCTTGACATGATAATCGTCCAACATCACCTCATAATAGCCTGCCGTAGCCTTTTCGGTATCATGTGAAAAGCGTGAACGATATCCACTTTGCGGTGAAATCTTCGTGCCTGGATTCAACTTCAAAGCACCTGTCTGCGGCATAATCATGATATCGCCCAAGTCGCTGTGCCCAGTACCACTGAGATGGGTATGACTAAAGCCCACAATAGTAGGATCATCGTACTGATATCCGGCACAATAAGCATAAACATCCTTTTGGTACTTACCATCTATGTTATGGGGAATGGTATCGGTCTCCGGACTCAATTGGACGGCACCAAACGGAGCACAGGCACCCGGAAAGGTGTGTCCCATACCACCCGTGCCAATCATTGGATTGACAAATGATGTCAGCGACTGTTTGGGTTGACTGTTGACCGACAGACTAAAAGGAAGCAACAACGTTGCGAGGGTCATGAAAAGGATCTTCATTCTAACTATATTTTTCAGGTTATTTGCCAGTTTCCAGGCTACTACGTTTAGTTCGATGGTAACTTCTATAATCGTCAAGCGGAATCTCCACATCGGGTTCCACCCATTCTCCCTCTTGGGGCAGTTTATATTTCAAGTACTTGATGTTTAGACCTCTTTCAATCCACATCGACTCGTAATACGTCTGGATAGACAATATCCGCATCGTCTCATCATCCATCCCTTCTGCATGATACAAGTCTTCAGTCTGCTGAAGTACCGGCAGATGATTCTTTCCAACCATGTACGAGGT
This sequence comes from uncultured Prevotella sp., assembly GCA_937874345.1. GTDB lineage: Bacteria > Bacteroidota > Bacteroidia > Bacteroidales > Bacteroidaceae > Prevotella. The sequence continues at coordinate 10,626 of CALNBT010000165.1, read as the reverse complement.
ATAGGTAAAGAGAAAGTTAGAATCAGTCTTGAGATGAATGATACCTCCGTCCACCAGAAATTTACGGTAGCGATTCATGAAAAAAGTGCTCGTGAGTCGCTTGTGCACGTTCTTCATTTGCGGATCAGAGAATGTCAGCCATATTTCGCTGACCTCATCGGGTGCAAAAAAACGATCAATCAATTCGATGTTCGTACGCAGAAAGGCCACATTCGGCAACTGTTCTTCAACAGCCTCCTTGGCTCCCTTCCACATTCTGGCGCCTTTGATGTCCACACCAATAAAGTTTGTCTGCGGAAATAATTTGGCCAGTCCAACAGTATATTCACCTTTACCACAACCCAACTCCAAAACAATAGGATGATTGTTTTGGAAAAATTCTTTGTTCCAATGCCCTTTCATCTCGAAAGGAACATCCTGAATATACGAAAATGGATATTGGAAGACATTGGGAAACGTCTCCATCTCAGCAAATTTCTCTAATTTTCCTTTGCCCATAAGTTATTGTTATGCCTGCAAAGTTAATCATTAATTTGTACTTAGCCAACAGTTGGATACAATATTCAGATAGTAGGATACGGTCAAAAGTAGTTATTCTCGGCTATCAGACGTGCTTGTTTCAGTAGACAATAAAAGATGCAGATGATATGAATGGTATCATTAAACGATATCATGGACTTTGTTCCCCAATATTCATCAAATTGAGGAGCAAAGTCCATCATATTCTTTTTGTCGCTTCAAAGCATCATTCTACCACCACGGTTGTCCAATCATGGACATCAGGTTCCGTGCCGTATTGAATGCCACGTAACCTGTTATAAAGCTTTTCAGAAATGGGACCGGGTTTGTCACCAAAGCTGTAACGCTTGCCGGTATCAATGTCATCGATAAAACTAATAGGACTGATGACTGCAGCCGTTCCGCAGGCTCCAGCCTCATCGAAGGTTCCCAGTTCTTCTTCTGGAATCGGTCTGCGTTCTACCTTCAAGCCCAAATCTTCCGCCAATTGCATCAAACTCTTGTTTGTTATAGATGGCAAGATACTAGACGACTCTGGGGTTACATAAGTGTTGTTCTTGATACCAAAGAAATTGGCAGCGCCACATTCATCAATATATTTCTTTTCTTTCGCGTCTAGATAAAACTCGCTGGCATAGCCTTTTTCGTGTGCAATATGATTGGCATAAAGCGAGGCAGCATAGTTTCCACCCACCTTGTATCGACCAGTTCCCAATGGAGCTGCACGGTCGAAATCACGAATGATGACGTACGGATTAGAAGAGAAGCCACCTTTGAAGTAGGGCCCAACCGGAGTGACGAATATGATAAACGCATATTCATTTGAGGGATGAACACCAACCTGCGCAGAAGTACCAATCAGTAAAGGACGGATGTAAAGCGTAGCACCGCTCTCGTAGGTCGGAACGTATTGCTGATTGAGTCGAACGACCTTCTCAACCATTTCCTCGAACAGCTCGGTAGGCACTTCCGGCATCATGATTCCACGACATGTACTCTGCAGACGCGCCGCATTTTCATCCATTCTGAACACTCTTACCTTACCATCAGGGCAACGATATGCTTTCAAGCCCTCGAAAGCTTCCTGTCCATAGTGCAGACAAGTAGCAGCCATGTGCATGTTCAGGTATTCATCTGAACAAACTTCGATCTCTCCCCATTGGCCATCACGGTAATAACAACGCACATTGTAGTCGGTTTTGATATAACCGAACGACAAGTTAGACCAGTCGATATTTTTCATTTTCATCTATTTAAAATTACTTTTCTAGTAAATTCATCGCAAAAATAGGCAAAATATTACAAATTGACAATAAACAAGTTGCCTTTTTAGTAAATTGTCACAGATTATCTTCTTCCAGAATCTTTTTTATTTCTTCGTCGGTCTTTGTCAACCGAGCCTTGCATAGCTTGATGAGCTTTTGTGCCGTCTTCAACTCGGTGGCCAATTCGTCGATGTCAAGATCTTCACTCTCCATCTTGTGGACAATGTTCTCCAACTGGCGAATCGCTTCTTCGTAATCAATCTCTTTGGTCATAAGTATCTGGTTTTTAGAGGATTTAAAGTTGTTCTTATTGTGAATGTCATCATCGATTCATAGCATCCAGAAGCTAAAAATTTAGAATTTTTGACCATCGGCATCTTGATCTAGTAACATTAAATTTACAATAGCCCACTCCAGTCCCATTTATTTTTTTACAATCGACTTGAATGTCCCTTTTTCCAAACGCGTTTCAACAATGTCTCCCTCATTCAACATCCGAGCATCGCGGACAACATGCCCTTGATGAAGGGTCACACTGTATCCCTTTTTGAGTAATCGCTTCGGGTCAAGAGATCGACATCGCTGCTCGAGCATCTCCAGGTGGTGACATTCATTGGTTATTCTCTTCTCGGCCAAGGGAGACAATTGATTTGACAAGACAATCAGACGATGGCTCTCGTTCATCAAGCGACGATTAATCATCGCCATGATTTGAGCAGAGAACAGCTGTAAACGCTCTGCCTGAGCCTCCTTCACACGAGAAAACAACAATGGGATTTTCATTGCCAACCTATTAAACCGAAGCATCTCCACTTCCATCCGATGACGGATGATGTTTACCATTTCTTCCTGCACATCTGCTATTCGCTGCAGTGTGTCGCTTAAATGTTCTATCAAATATGCAGCAGCGGCGGTCGGTGTTTTCACTTGCTGAAAAGAAATCATATCAAGAATACTTTCATCGCGGTCGTGACCGATACCGGTAATGACCGGCAATGGAAAATTGGCAACGTTTTCAGCCAGGGCCAACGTATCAAATCCACTCAAATCACTCGTGGCACCACCACCCCTGATAATGACGACCACATCAAAATCATCAACTCTTTCATTGATTTCATTCAGTGCACCAATGATACTTTGCTCAACTTGCTCGCCTTGCATCACAGCAGGAAAAAGTTTCGTAGAGAACTTGAAGCCCGAGGCATTATCTGCTAATTGATGAGAGAAGTCGCCGTATCCCGCTGCATTTTCGCTCGAAATAACAGCCACTCGATGAGCAAAAAGAGAAAGATGAAGTTCTTTTTGCATGTCAAACACCCCTTCTTCTTTCAATCGAGCAATGATTTCCATACGTTTGCGAGCCATATCACCCATTGTATAGACCGGGTCGATATCGGTGACAATCCAGGAAAAACCAAACGCCTCATGAAAATTGGCGTACACTTTAAGCAACACTTTCATTCCGGGATGGATGGTTTGACCTGTTACTCGTTCAAAATAGGGCCTTATCACCATCCATTTGTTTTTCCAACACTTGGCAGAAGCCTTGGCAACAGGGGTATGTGTTTGTTCATCTTTCTGAATCAGTTCCATGTAGCAATGGCCTCTCACCTCGCGGGCTTCAGACAGTTCTGCCTCGACCCAATATTCGTCAGGCATGACAGTCTGCAATGTCAAACCTACAAGATTGTTGAGTTCATATAAAGTCAGGGCCTTATCCATTATTTGAATTTAACTGAATTCTAAGCACAAAAATACGATTAATTTTTGAAAGAATGTATTGCCTTGTTAGAAAAGCCTCGAAACAGAATCACTGTTACAGGAAAAACACGGAAGGAGCAGAACCAAAACTCAAAATAATTGTGTACTTTTGCATAGATTAAAGATTGAATTTTACAATGGATCAACAGCAAGCAACACTTGAATTAGGAACCAAACCTGTTGGTAAGCTATTGGTGCAATACGCTATACCCGCTGTCATCGCCATGACAGCCTCGTCATTATATAATATTATTGACCGAATATTTATTGGGCAGGTGGTGGGTCCTCTGGCCATTTCAGGACTGGCCATCACTTTTCCCTTTATGAATCTATCGGCTGCATTCGGGGCGGCCATAGGCGTTGGATCATCCACTTCGATCTCTATCAAGTTGGGACAGAAAGACTTCAAGACCGCTGAAAATATCTTGGGGAACACAGTGACACTGAATATCCTCATCAGCTTAATTTATGGTATGTTGTCGTTGATATTCCTAGACCCTATCCTTCGTTTTTTTGGTGCAAGCGATGCTACCCTTCCTTACGCTCGTGATTTCATGCAGATTATCTTGGCTGGCAATGTCATTACATATATGTATTTTGGAATGAATGCCTTATTGCGGTCGTCTGGAAAGCCAAAACATGCCATGTACGCTACAATGTTCACCGTGGCGATGAATATTCTGCTTGATTCAATCTTCATTCTTTGGTTCAAATGGGGTATCCGAGGTGCAGCGTCTGCAACGATGATTTCACAAACCTGTGCCATGATTTGGCAACTGACCCTTTTCAACGATAAGAAAGAGCTGTTACATTTTAAACGGGGCATCTACCGACTGAAACTTGATTTGGTCAAGTTAATCGTTGGAATCGGCATCTCACCTTTTCTCATCAATGCCTGTGCCAGTATTGTGGTCATTTTCATGAACAACCAATTTGTGAAATATGGTGGCGACTTAGCCGTGGGAGCCTATGGAATCGCCAATAGTATCGGTGTCGTTTTCGTATTATTCGTGATGGGAATAAACCAAGGAATGCAGCCTATTGCAGGCTATAACTACGGGGCGATGCAGTTGGACCGTGTGATGAAGGTATTGTATCTGTCTATGATTGCTGGTTTTTTTGTTATGAGCATTGGATGGGCCATTGCTATGTTTCTTCCCTACCAAACCGTCAGCCTTTTCACAACCGACCCGACTCTTATCAATTTTGCGGTGAAAGGTGTTCGTATTGACATGCTACTGTATCCACTGGTAGGACTTCAAATCGTGATCACCAATTTCTTCCAGTGTATCGGAAAAGTAAAGGTCAGTATCTTTCTGTCGCTTTCCAGACAACTGATATTCCTGTTACCCCTACTGTTTGTCCTTCCACCAATATTCGGTATCACTGGCGTTTGGGCAACACTTCCAGCGTCTGACTTTATTGCTGTTTTTGTGGCGCTAGCGATATTGGCATATAACATCAAGAAATTTAAATTACAACATAAATCAGCTATCAATGAAAGACAAATTCAACATGATTATTAACATTGGACGCCAAGTTGGCAGCGGTGGGGGCATCATCGCCCAAATGTTGGCCAAGGAGTTTGATTGCAAATGTTATGACAAGGAAATCCTCAACCTTGCCGCAAAGGAAAGTGGATTTAGCAAAGAGTTCTTTGAAAAGAATGATGAACACAGAGGTTTTTTCCAATCACTCTTTCATATGCATACTCCTTTGATTAGTGACGACAATTTCTATAACAATAAGTTTTCACAAGAAAGCTTGTTTCAGATTCAAAGCGACGCTATCTTGAAAGCCGCACGTCAAGGAAACTGTATCTTTGTGGGTCGTGCTGCTGATTATGTATTGAGAGATTTTGACAATACTGTCAACGTTTTTATTTCTGCCGATATGGAAGAACGTATAAAAACAGTGCGTGAACGTCAGAATATCGACTCAGAAGCAGCTCAAAAATTCATCAATGAGAAGGAAAATGAACGGGCAGCTTATTACAACTACTACACAGGAAAGAAGTGGGGAGATTCTTGCAGCTATGATCTATGTATCAATACCAGCGTATTGGGATTGGAAAAGAGCGAACAGTTTATCGCCAGTTTCATTCGGGAACGATTCAATCTGTAGAAAAAGAAGAACCCTCTCGTGGGGTCTGTCTATATAAAACAATCGGTTTAAAATGCATCATAAATGAAGAAAATAGGAATCATCAGCGACACCCATGCTTATTGGGACGATAAATATGCCAAATATTTTGAATCATGCGATGAAATTTGGCACGCCGGTGATATCGGTTCCATGGAAGTTGCCGAAAAGCTGGCGGCCATTACCCCTCTAAGAGCCGTCTATGGAAATTGTGACGGAGGTGATTTACGTAGAATTTTCAAAGACAAAATTCGTTTTAAATGCGAAGATGTAGAGGTTCTAATGACGCATATCGGTGGGTATCCCGGTAATTATGAGCCTTCCATCAGAGGGTCGCTGTATGCCTCACCTCCTCAACTCTTCATCTGCGGCCATTCACACATTCTCAAGGTTCAATTCGATAAAACACTGAATATGCTGCACATCAATCCCGGAGCTGCCGGACTTCAGGGGTGGCACCAAGATCGAACTTTGATAAGATTAATCATCGAAGGCAATAAATTCACCGATTGTGAAGTTATTACATTAAGCGACTCATCAAGAAACAAACCTTTCTCTGCCACTTCAAAGAAGAAACCAGAATAGAAAGAATCGGACAGCTAAAATAGCCATTTGTATCTTGCTATTCATTATAAATAAATTCTAAAATAAAGCACATAACTGACATTTCTCTCTTCCTAAGAAATCTCCTCCCACATGATAGACCAAGAGATTCTTCTATAGCGAGAATTAAAACCATATTTGTATGAAAACATATCTTGTCACAGGAGCTGCAGGCTTCATTGGTGCTAACTTTATCAAATATTTGCTGAACAACAAGTATCGTAACGAAGCTATCAAGATTATCATCCTTGATGCCCTTACTTATGCAGGAAACTTGGGAACCATCAAGGATGACATCGACCACAAGCGTTGTGTCTTTGTCAAAGGCGATATCAGAGACCGTGAGCTTGCCGACAAATTGTTTGTTGAGAATGATATCGATTATGTGGTAAACTTTGCAGCCGAAAGTCATGTCGACCGAAGTATCGAAGACCCACAGCTGTTCTTGTCGGTTAATATCTTAGGTACACAGAACCTGCTCGATGCAGCACGACGTGCTTGGGTTACTGGCCAAGATGAACAAGGCTATCCATCCTGGAAAGCCGGAAAGCGTTATCATCAAGTATCAACAGATGAGGTTTATGGCTCGTTGGGCGAAGACGGATTCTTTACAGAAAACACGCCATTGTGCCCTCACAGTCCTTACAGCGCATCAAAAACCAGTGCAGATATGTTTGTCATGGCATACCATGATACATACCACATGCCCGTCAGCATCACCCGCTGCTCAAACAACTATGGACCTTATCACTTCCCAGAGAAGCTCATTCCGTTGATTATCAACAATATTCTTGAAGGGAAGAAACTTCCGGTTTATGGTAAGGGCGAGAACGTTCGTGACTGGCTATACGTAGAAGACCACTGCAAGGCCATCGACATGGTGGTTCGCGAAGGGAAAGAAGGTGAAGTGTACAACATCGGTGGGCACAACGAGATGAAAAACATCGACATCGTAAAACTCACCATCAAAACCATTCATGACATGATGGTCGAGCATAAAGATTTGAGAAACGTTCTCAAGAAAAAGGAACTCGATGCTCATGGAGAGATTCGCATTGACTGGATTAACGACGATCTGATCACTTTTGTAACCGATCGCCTTGGACACGATCAGCGTTATGCCATTGACCCCACCAAAATCAAAAACGATTTGGGATGGTATCCAGAAACAAAATTTGCCGACGGTATTGTCAAGACCATTCAATGGAACCTCGAAAACCAATCTTGGATTCAAGAGGTTACCAGTGGTGACTACCAAAAGTATTATGACCAAATGTATGGAAACCGATAATTGCAGTCGCCATTGAAAACAAAAATCATCCATCTAACAAAAATTACTGACCCACGTGGCAATCTTACCGTGGCCGAGGAGAATCAAGATGTACCGTTTGATATTAAACGGGTTTACTGGGTCTATGACGTTCCGGCAGGTGAAAATCGCGGTGGACATGCCCACAAACGATGCCAGGAAGTCATCATTGCGTTGAGCGGAAGTTTCCACGTAACCCTGGATAACGGAAAAGAAAAGGAATCGGTTCTCATGAATCATCCTTACCAAGGACTGTTTGTAGACACAGATACCTGGCGGACATTGGATGATTTTTCTTCAGGAGCAGTGTGTCTGGTATTGGCATCCGAACTGTTTCAAGAAGAGGATTACATCCGAGCATACGATGCATTCATAGAATACATTCAAAAAAAGGAAAATGTTTGAGATTCGTCGATATACCAAAGCCGATGCAAAGGTCTGGAACAGTTATGTGGCAACTGCAAAGAATGCCACATTTCTGTTTGACAGAGGCTATATGGAATATCACGAAGACAGATTTACCGATTTCTCCCTGCTATTCTATCTCAAGGGAAAATTATATGCTTTACTCCCAGCACATGTCATCGACCATACGCTTTATTCACATTTTGGACTTACATATGGCGGTCTGATCATGAATCGACAGGTTACAGCTGCATCGACTGTCACTTTATTTGAAGAACTCAACACCTATCTAAGGTCAGCCGACATCCATCAGGTTGTTTACCGTCCTGCCCCCTCAATCTATCACCAATTACCGGCTGAAGAAGACTTATACGCGATCTGGCGGGTATGCCATGCGCAAGTGGTAGCAAGAGACATCTCATCAACCATCATTTTAGACAGACAACTGACATGGCGACAAGGACGAAAAGAAGGTATCAACAGATGCATCCATCATAACATCCTTATTGAAAGAAGCGAAAATTATGCGGCATTTTGGGAGATACTGACAGACAATCTCTCGCAAAAATACCATGCCCAGCCCGTTCATTCGTTGGCAGAAATACAATGGCTAAAGAGACAATTCCCAGAAAACATACAGTTGTTTGTTGCCCGAAAGGACGAGTGTATATTGGGAGGAACCGTATTGTACATAACCCCTCAAGTGGTTCATACGCAGTACATCTCGGCATCGCTTGAAGGAAAGAAATATGGTGTCATCGATGCGATCTTCCATCAGATACTCCATATTGAATATACCCATTACCGCTACTTTGACTTTGGAAAATCAACCGAAAAGGGAGGCCTGGAACTGAACAAATCATTGATTTTCCAAAAGGAAGGATTTGGAGGAAGAGGCATCTGTTATGACACTTACGAATGGATACCATGATAGAATTCTTAAACTTGAAACGGGTAACCGACAGTCATCTAGCTGAAATTCAACAGGCTGTCAAAGAGGTAGTAGACAGCGGATGGTATTTACAAGGAAAGGCCGTTGACACTTTTGAGTTCAGCTACGCTGAATATATCGGGACTTCCTATTGTGTGAGTTGCGCCAATGGATTGGATGCGCTTACTCTTATCCTACGTGCCTATATCGAATTGGGTGTGATAAAAGAAGGAGACGAAATCATCGTTCCATCCAACACCTATATTGCCAGCATTCTTGCCATTACCGTCAACCATCTTGTACCTGTACTGGTGGAACCCCGATTGGAAACACTCGAAATAGATGATCGTTTCATCGAACAAGCCATTACGCCACGTACTCGGGGAATCATGATCGTTCATTTATATGGCCGATGTGCCTACACGGAGAAAATCCATAAAATCTGTGAAAAATATGATTTAAAACTGATTGAGGATAATGCGCAGGCACATGGCTGTTTATCAAATGATGGGAGAAAAACAGGATCTTTGGGCGATGCTGCCGGACACAGTTTTTACCCCAGTAAGAACTTAGGTGCTTTAGGCGATGCAGGTGCCGTGACAACAAATAACAAAGAGCTTGCAGAAGTGATTCGCTCATTGGGTAACTATGGATCTTCTCGCAAATATGTCTTCCCATATAAGGGCAAGAACAGCCGAATGGACGAGATTCAAGCTGCTGTTCTGAATGTGAAGCTAAAGTACGTAGACGCCGAAAACGCCAGAAGAAAAGATATCGCCCGATATTACCTTGATCACATCATCAATCCATTACTCATCTTGCCAAAAGTAGAAGGACTGGATAGTGTTTGGCATATTTTCCCTGTTTTGTGCAAACAACGTGACCATCTGCAAACTTTCTTGCAGAACCATGAAATACAGACCACCATTCACTACCCTATTCCACCCCACAAACAACTGGCCTATCGTGAATGGAACGATCTTTCATTTCCTGTTTCAGAACAAATCCACCAACAGGAATTGAGTATACCTCTTAATCAAACCCTCACAGATACAGAAACAGAGACCATCGTCAAGGCACTAAATGAATTTAATGGCTGATTTCTCATAAATACTTTCTCATTACATTTTTTGTCTTATTGCCAGTTAAAATGCTGTAAGGTGTTGTTAGTTTAAACTATTTTGTTTATCTTCGTCAATAAATGGATGGCTTTGCCACCCAATGTATTACATTAAAACAAAATAGCTATGAATATAGGAGACAAAGCCCCAGAATTACTGGGACGTGACCAAGATGGAAATGAATTGAAGATGTCTGATTTCAAAGGCAAAAAGTTGGTATTGTATTTCTATCCAAAGGATGACACACCAGGATGTACTTCTGAAGCTTGCAACTTGCGTGACAACTACCATCAATTCCTTGCACAAGGATATGCTGTAGTGGGGGTAAGTGTACAAGACGAAGCTTCACATAAAAAGTTCATTGAAAAATACCAGTTGCCTTTTCCACTGATAGCAGACACCGATATGACATTAAACAATGCATTTGGTGTTTGGGGCGAGAAGAATATGTATGGAAGGAAATATATGGGAACTTTCCGCACAACCTTCATTATTGATGAAGAAGGAAAGATTGAACGTATCATCTCACCGAAAGAAATCAATGTAAAAGAGCATGCAGAACAGATACTG
>CALNBT010000164.1 GCA_937874345.1 uncultured Prevotella sp. | reverse complement strand
TGCGAAGTCTATATCGGGCTCCTTCGACACCTCTCACCGTGAGATTCGTAAACTTGGCAATGTCTTTCGTGTTAAAATTAAGCCTTAATAGTGCGCAGAATTTTAGGTCTGTAGATGTTAACTCCGGATATCTGAACCGTAAATTTCGGAAGAAACTTTGATGGATCAAGTCAAAATTCTGTTGGAAGATATTCCATGCTTCATCTGTACCGTTAATCTTGACATCAGTAATTAATTCCTCAAAGTCTTTATTTGTCAATTGTCCTTTTCGTTTCTTTTCCAACAATTCTTCTCTTAAGTTATCAGCTTTGGTGCTTTGAACGGCTACTTGGAAAGCCATTGTGGCCAATTCTTTGCCTTTAGTGGAGAGTTCATTCTCCATGATGATTTGCTGTTGGGCTGCAATGATTTGTTTTTGCTCTAAGACTTTGAGATTTTGTCGCATGAGATTCTCTTCTGCCTCCTGTTTATTCTTTCGGATGATTTTGTAAGCTCGCCAATCGATATATTTTTTGATAAGCATTGAAGCGAATAAGCCATAGATGATAAATGCCCAAATAGATAGATAGAAAGGTACTACACGTTTAAATTTGTAAGATGTTGTGCCCAAAATTTTTCCGTCGGGAGATAAAACAGATACTTGTAATTTGTAACTGCCATATCCTAAACTATTAAACGAGATGACTGGTTTATTAACTTCTGCTTTTAAGTCTTTTCCGTTGCCTTCCAGCATATATCTGAATGTGAGCTGTTGATGGTCATAGTTGGGGTAGGTGAGAATGAAACTGATATTGTCTGAATGAATCTTATTTGTTGCAGTATTCCCGCAATCAATGTTGATGGATTGGTTATTGTCGTTGGCGCTTGTCACTTCGGAGATAGACAAAGGAAAATGGGGGAAACTGGATTCAAGAGTCCCTATCTGATATCGCCCAATACCATTATTGAGAAAGAAATATGTATTTGTGCCATTTGAATATAGAGAGATGCCGTTCGTATTTACTTCTAAACCAAACATTTTATATGGAATACAAACTGAACGTCTGTATTTTTTACCATTATATTGGAACAAAGAATAGGTATTGTTATCGGCAGTCCAGAAAGATGTGTTGTTGATTGGAAGAGATGAAATGAGGTTTTCGGAGGATAAAAAGCTTATATCATTATATGCAATGATGGCATCATGGTTGTCATCATACGCATATAGATGCCCTTGATAAGAAAATACGACTCTTCCGCGTATCTTCATGACATGTATTTGACTATGGATACCATCTTTGACCAATGCTCCATAATATCTTTGGTGTATAACCTTTTTAAGATCTTGCGATAAATCTAATTTGTACAATCCCTTACTCATGTGTGCTGCCCAAATGCTTCCGTTGTTATCAATCTCAAATTCCAGAATTGGAGATTGGAATCCTTGAACCACATTCGCCATGATCCATTTGTGGGCTTCCTTTCGGTATATCCTGAAATTGTTGTAGCTTGATTCAATCAGAACCTCTTGTCCATTGGCATTATATGTTTTTATACAAGTGCTTCCTTCATTGTTCCCAAGCATCGGTGTACCTATATTCCCTACAATTGAAAGGGTAGATAGATTATGACCCGCCAACGTTTGATGATCGAAGGTTGCTACATACCAATTTTGGCCATTCGAGTTCTTTACCGGTTGTATCTCTTTGCTAGTCAGATTGTAGTGCCACGTCGCTTGATTGGTTGCAATGTAGAAGTCATTCCCATCATGAGTCATACCATACACCATTCCAATGGGTAGGTTAAGCTTGTCCGTTCTCATCACTGTGATGGGCAAACCCGTATGAATGAGCGAGATGCCATTGTCCATTGCAGCCCATACATTATTGTTCCTGTCAGAAAAAAGACCCAGTACCGTGTTATTTATCAAACTGTTGGCCATATTGTAGTGCCACAATTGCCTTTTTGTAGACAAATCAATGGCATAAATGCCATTCAATATTGTTCCGAGAACAAGCGTTGAATCGCCCTGTAGTGTCGCCTTGTTGAGTTGATAACTTTTTAAATTCTGATCGATATTTGTTGGCCAAGCAGTTAACTTGTTGTTTTGATAGATATATATACCGTTTTTAGAGGTAATACATAACAGTTTGTTCTTCTGGAAAGGTACAATCCCTATGATGTCGTCATTTTTATAGGTGGCTCTGTTTAATAGTGAAACGTATCGTTCATTCTGTAGTAGGTAGAGACCCTTGTTGACCATTTGAACGTAAATTTGGTTTCGAACATTGAAAAAATGGAGCGGTAAATTGGCTGGATCGTAATGTGGAATCACCTTTTCTCCATCATAATCGAACCATGAACAGAAGGATTGGAAGTAAATATGCCCATTGGGTGACTTGATAATTGTCCATATTTCATCGTTATGAGCTTGATAATGACGAGGCCATAGCGATTTGTATTCGTACTTGCCAAATTGATTTCGGGTATAATAGCCAAAGTCTGTATAGGAACCTGCATATATTCGGTCACCATCCGCCAAAACAGAACGTACGATCGAATGACTTGGAAGACTGTAGCAATTCCAAAAATATCCGTCAAAAACAAGAAGTCCCTTGTTGTTCCCAAAGAATACTTGTCCATTATCTGCTTGTGTTCCGGACCAATTTTGGAGCCCCCCTGAATAGGATGCTTGAGAATAATTCGAAACAATGGGCATAAAATCTAATGTTGCAGCACACGTCAGAGATGAAATGGTACACAGTAAATTCATGATTGTTATGAGAAATATAAATCGTTTCATAGTTGATTTTCTACATTTATTTAAATAATGATCCATGGAGTGCTAACATGATTTTAAATAATCCATCAGAGAATAAATGAACATAAATGTTCATTTAGCTGATAGTGCTGGTCAATTTGGATATAAATAAAAGATATTAGTAGCAAATATGTTATGATTAGAATCCATCCAACGTGATATTACAAGTGGTCTTTTCTATTTGTCTCAACAATATATTTTTTGAATTAAAGTTTTTTACATTTTTTATTTGATGGTTTTGAATTGTTAGTCCGCAATATGATGATTAATTCTACGCTGTATTAACTGCAAAAATACGTTTTTTTATATAAAGTATCTAGTAAAAAATCATTTTTGTATATTTTGATAATCAAATGGTTATATGAATTGTCGTAGTGTTATCGTAGAGTTAAAAGTGATAAAAGTAGTAGTAGCGTATGCTGATTTTTGTAAACTAAATATAATATCGCTTAATTTGCATTGTCTAATAATAACTTAAATCCTAAATTAAAAAATGAAACAAAAACTATTACTTTTGTTGCTTTCCTTTTTGATGACTCAATTGGCTTTTGCACAAGGCCAAATTATCAAAGGTGTAGTCGTGGATAAAGAGGGTTTGCCTTTGCCTGGTGTTACTATAAAGGTTGATGGCACTTCTCAAGGCTCCGTTACAGATATTAATGGAGAGTTCTCCATTCAGAATGTGACAGACAATTCTACTTTATCATTTTCGTTTGTTGGAATGAAATCCAAAAAGGTGAAAGCTGCTTCTACAATGAATGTAACTCTTGAAGATGATTACCAAAGTCTTGAGGACGTTGTCGTTATTGGTTATGGTTCAGCTAAAGCCAAAGATTTAACATCACCAATATCTGTTATCAAAGCAAGTGAATTAAAATCTACTCCTTCTTCATCTGCTATGATTGCTTTGCAAGGTAAGGTTCCCGGTGTGAACGTAATCAGCAGCGGAACTCCAGGTTCTGGTCCTACTGTCAGGATTCGTGGTGCGGGCTCTTTTGCAAACAGTTCTCCATTATATGTCGTTGACGGAATGTTTTATGACGACATTAACTTTCTCGACAATAATGATATCCAGGAAATGTCTATTTTGAAAGATGCTTCTGCTGCTGCCATTTATGGCGTTCGCGCAGCGAATGGTGTTGTGATTGTTACAACGAAGAAAGGTGTAAAGAATCAGGAAGCGAAGATTACTTATGATGGCTATTTGGGTGTTCAAAAAGCTACAAATATCTTGAAAATGGCAAACTCATCACAGTATGCTACCATGCTGATGGAGGCTAACTATGATGCTTATTCTCCTGTCATGAAAGCTTCTATTGATCATTTTGGTGGAAGTTATACTAATGCTGATTTCCACAATTGGACATTTGGTAGTAATACCGATTGGTATCAAGAACTATTACGTTCTGCACTTATCACAAATCATAGTGTTGGAATTAGCGGTGGTGGTGAAAAGGCTACTTATTCTTTGGGTATGAGCTACATGCACCAAGACGGTATAATGAATGTTGATAATAATTATAACCGTATGAATTTCCGTTCATCTGTCGATTATGATGCAACAAGTTGGTTGAAAGTCGGCTTCAGTGGCGTATTCAGTCGTTCAAAGCAGATTTTGCCTAACAATTCTGCATGGCAGGTTGCCTTCAATGCACCAAGTATTTTTCCTGTATATGATGAGACAAACGATAAAACATTTCCCAATAAGTACACTTCTCCAGGAACAGTTGGATTTACAGGTAACTTTTACAACCCTATCGCTGTCGCCAATTATTATAACTCAAATAATGAAACGCGTCAGTTCCTAACCAATATGTACGCGCAATTTAACTTTATTCCAGAGAAACTGTTCTTTAAGACAAATATTAATTATAATACTCAAAGTATACAAGGGCGCTCATTTACCCCAACCTATTATGTAAGTAGCTGGCAACAGCAAGCCGTTTCCCAACTGACAAAATCAACGACCAACATAGACAACTATATTTGGGATAACACCCTGACTTATAAAGATAGTTTTGGAAAACATAATTATGGTGCAATGGTTGGTATGTCAATGCGTGAGGAAAACTATCGGTTCTTGAGTGGAAGTGCTTCGAATGTGCCCGAAGGCAAAGATGAATATCTTTATCTTAACAAAGGAGATTCGAAGGGAGTCACTTTAAGTGATAACGGAACTACATACCGTGGACTTTCTTATTTTGCACGTTTGAATTATGATTATGCTAGCAAGTACTATTTGATGTTCACTATGCGTGCTGATGGGTCATCCAAATATCAAGATAAATGGGGATACTTTCCATCTGTAGGTGCATCTTGGGTTGTTACAGAAGAATCTTGGATGAAGAATCAAAAGGCAATCGATTATTTGAAGATACGAGCAAGTTGGGGTATGCTGGGAAACGACCATGTTGCTGCTAGTGATGGTTTTGCAAGTATTGCAACAGGAAACGGTGCATCGGGCGTATTTGGAAATACAATCGTTTCTGGTTATCAAAATAATTCTTATTTCAGTTGGTTACAGTGGGAATTGGTAGATGAGATCAATGTTGGTTTCAATATGTCAGTTCTTCAGAATCGTTTGAATATTGATGCCGATTATTTCCACCGAATGACTAGACATGCCGTGATTTCTCCGCGCTTGCCATTTAGTAATGATGTCCTTGCTGGAAATTATGGTAAGATTTTGAATGAAGGCTTTGATGTAGGCTTGAATTGGAACGATCGTATAGGAAAAGACTTTAAATATACTATCGGAGCAAATCTGTCTTTCTTGAAGAATACAGTCAAAGACCTGGGCGGAAAGACGATCATCAATGATGGCAAGACGGTTAACATTGTCGGCGAGCAGATGAATTCGTTCTATGGATATAAAGTCGTAGGCATCTATCAAACGCCTGAAGAAGTAGCTGCTGATCCAATAGCAAAAGCCAACGGATTGGAACCTGGTGACTTTAAGTATCAAGATGTAAACAAGGATGGAGTGATTGATGCTTCTGACCGGCAGACATTGGGTTCTTATATCCCGAATTTCACCTATGGATTGAATCTCGGATTAGAATGGAAGAATCTTGACTTTATGCTCACTACTTATGGACAAATGGGCGCACAGATGTTCAATCGTAAACGTGCGTTGAGATATGCTCAGAGTAATTATAACTTCGATGCAGCACAAGTAGAGGATAGATGGACAGGTGCAGGTTCAACCAACACCAACCCTTCAGCCAAAGCACTTACCAAAGGTTGGAATGTTTCAGACCAAAAGATTAATTCATATTTTGTAGAGAGTGCAGATTTCTTCCGCATTCAAAATGCCACACTTGGTTACACACTGAAGAATTTGACCTTTGGTTCTTATGTGTTACCTTCTATTCGATTGAGTTTGACAGCAGACAGGCCTCTCTCACTCTTCTCTGCACATGCGTTTACACCTGAATTAAGTGATGCTGAAGGTTGGGATACAGAGGTTTATCCTTTGACAGCGACTTATACATTTGGTGTACAAATACAATTCTAATCTTTAAAATTCGAAACAATGAAATTGAATAAATATATATCAGCCATTGCAATCACACTATTGATGGGTGCATTTACCTCATGCAGCGATTACTTGGATAAGGCACCTGAGAACAGTGTCCCAGAGCAAAGTGTTGATTTCACGAACATCAGCAATATGTATCAACCGGTTTCCGGTGTGTATGCAAGGATTAGAACCGGTGCGATGCACTGGGTTGTTTGGCCTTTGTCTATCGTTAGAGACGATGATGTGTGGTCTGGGCGTGTTGACGACCAACAGTCGCTTGTTGATTTTGGTAATTATAAATATGATAATGGCTTCTGGGGTCTCAACGAAATGTGGAACCAATATTATGGTATCATCAAAGTTGCCAATGCAGCTCTTGAGTCTCTTGATAGTTATGGCAAAAACATTACAGCGTCTTCTGACTTGGCAAAGAAAAATGCTTATGCAGGTGAAGTAAAGTTTTTGCGTGCTTATGTTTATTATCGGTTGACACAAGCATTTGGTCCTGTCACTATTTTGAAATCGAATAGCCAGACCGATTTGACTCGCTCTTCTGTTGAGACTGTTTACAAGTATATCTTAGATGACCTGCAATTTACGATAGACAACACGCCTAAGTTACGTCCTAACGAGATGGAACACATGGGTGCCGTATCTGCTTATTCTGCGATGATGCTTGCTGCAAAAGTGTATCTAAATATGGGCGAATATGCAAAGGTTGAGTCATTGACCGATCAGATTATCAGTAGTGGCAAATTCCAACTCTATCCTGATTTCTATGAAGCATTCAAAATTCCAGGAAAACTTTCTAATGAATCACTTTTTGAATGTCAGACAACCGACTTCGGTCTAGGCTCTGGGGATATGGTTGATGCAGACGTGTGGTTTGTATTCCAAGGACCAGCAAACGATGGGGACATCTCTGGTTGGGGATTCATCGGATTGTACAAGAGCTTCCGTGATTGGGCGAAGCAAAGAGGAGAAACGGTACGTTACACCACCTCCTTCTTGGAGGCTGGTACCACTACACCAAGTGGCGATGTCATTCGACCTTTACAGAACCCAACGCAGACCGATTGCTGGAATGGTAAGGCATATACACCATTTAATGAACTTACACCCGGTCGCACCAAGTATGGCGCTAATAATAATATTCGTGTCTTCCGTTATGCAGATGTACTCTTAATGAATGCAGAAGCTAAAGTTCGTCTCGGAAAGAATGGTGATCAACCATTCAATCTTGTTAGAGCTCGTGCAAAAATGCCAGCCATTACGAATGTAACGATTGATCAGATTCTCGATGAGCGTAGAATGGAACTCTGCTGTGAATGGGGTGAAAGATACAATGACTTGGTTCGTACCGGTAAAGCAGAATCCGTCTTAGGACCAAAGGGTTGGACAAAAGATAAGACCTATTATCCTATTCCATTCGACCAGCTTACGAGCAATCCTGATTTAGCGAAGACACCAATCAGCGAATAAAATGTATCTTATCAATAAAATCAACATCATCTATTTAGGGATGTTAGGACTAACTTTGCCCGCTTTTGCGGGTGAAGTTTGTTCTAATTCATCTCAAGACTCCATCAAAGTTGTCAAAGGTCAGGTCAGCGATTACTATATTCCCGTAAATAAAACCTATGAAATATCTGGTGTTGTTACCGATTCAAAAGGAAAACCATTAGAAGGTGCCACGGTGATGTTTTTCGCAAGTCCCATGCATTGTAATACTGATGCGAAAGGTCTATACCATATCATAGCAACTGATTGGGATAAACATCTTTATGTGTTCTATCCGGGAATGGATTTTGCAAATGTCAATAGAAATGTGGACCAACGTGTGGTGAATATCCAAATGAAGCCAAAGGTGAAGGCTAATGTCGAATCTATCGTGAATCTTCCACGACAGAATGCCGTTGCTACAACATGGTATAATCCCGCGCAAGTCAAAACGAATACCTATTGTAATCCGTTGAATATTAGCTATAATTACGAACCATTGAACAGTAATGTAAAGCCCAATGGCTCGTTCAGATCTGCGGCTGATCCAATGGCTTTGATGTATAAAGATCGTTATCTATTGTTTTCAACCAATCAAGGTGGTTTCCATCACTCTGATAATCTAAGCGATTGGGATTTTACATCAGCCAGCTTTCAACGTAGACCCACTGATGATGATCAATGTGCCCCTGCAGCGTATGTTTCAGGTGACACATTATTCTATACAGGTTCTACTTATGAAGGCCTGCCCATTTGGTATACCACCGATCCATTTAGCGGACGTTGGCGTCAGGCAATAGGAAAGAATACGTTACCCTCATGGGATCCTTGTCTGTTTTTGGATGATGATGGACGGCTTTACCTTTATTACGGATCAAGTAACGAGTATCCGTTAAAGGCTGTCGAAATCAGTCGCGAAGACTTTTCGCCTATCAGCAAAATCTATGACGCCATTCGCTTACTGCCCGATTTACATGGTTGGGAACGGTTTGGAATGAACAATGATGACGAGGTAACGTTGAAGCCATTTACAGAGGGAGCTTATATGACAAAGCATGATGGTAAGTATTATTTACAGTATGGAGCTCCTGGAACCGAGTTTAAAACTTATGCAGACGGTGTCTATGTCAGCGACCACCCTCTTGGCCCGTTCGTCTATCAGAAGCATAATCCAATGAGCTATAAGCCCGGTGGATTTGTTCAAGGTGCAGGACATGGTGGAACTTTCTCTGACAAGCATGGTCATTATTGGCACGTAGCAACCTGTATGCTGTCCTTGAAATATAAATTCGAACGACGCATCGGTTTGTATCCGGTAGCTTTTGATGAGGATGGGGTGATGTATTGCAGTACTACTTTCGGAGATTATCCAACATGGAATGCCGACAAAGACCTGAATTCTCCGGAAAAAAGGTTCACTGGTTGGATGCTTCTGTCGTATGGCAAAGACGTAAAGGTTTCATCAACCGATAGTACTCTGACAGCTTCTTCGCTTTCAGACGAAAATTTAAGAACCTATTGGGCCGCAAAAAGCGGTAATCCGGGTGAGTGGATAGAAATGGATTTGGGTGGAAACAAAACTGTGAACGCTTTGCAATTGAATTATTATGACTATAAAACAGTTCAAAACAATCGGGCAAACGACCTTTACTATCAATACCAAATCTTTGCCAGTGACAATGGAAAAGATTGGAAACTGGTGGTAGATAAAAGTGATAACGATAGGGATGTTCCTCATGATTATGTTGAATTGCAAAGGCCGCTGAATACGCGTTTCCTGCGTGTAGTGAATCTACACATGCCATCCGGTGGTTACTTTTGCTTGTCTGATTTCCGCGTTTTCGGTCGTGCTGACGGCCACCAACCCGAAAAAGTGAAGAAATTTACTGTGAAGCGGGAGAAGAAAGACAAGCGTAATGCGATCATTTCATGGTCGCCATCGACTCAGGCCTATGGATACAATATCTATTTTGGAATTGCTCCCGACAAGCTTTACAATAGCATCACAGTACTTGGAAATCATCAATATGATTTCCGAGGGATGGATTTAAACGAAGATTATTACTTTACGATCGAAACAATAGGTGAGTCGGGTGTTTCACCTAAATCTCCCGTTGTAAAGGTAAAATAAGAATAAAACAATCATGACGGTATTTAAAATGATTATTTTGTCGTTTCTTTGCATGACTCTTTTTACCTGTAAAACAGTAGAAGACAGTTCAAATAAAACGAATTTAAACAACCAAACGATAGCTAGTCAGGCATTGTCCAGACCACAGTCGTTTAAGAATGACAATGAATTACTTGACTATATCCAGAAAGTACATCTCAATTATATGTGGGAGGGTGCAGAACAAACATCTGGATTAGCTTGTGAACGTATCCATATGGATGGAAAATATCCACAAAACGATCAGGATGTAGTGACTACAGGTGGTAGCGGATTTGGCATCGCCGGTTTGCTGGTGGGTATTGACAGAGGTTTTATCGACCGTAACGCTGGCGTGCAACGGCTTCATAAAATAGTGAATTACCTAGCAAAAGCTGATCGATTCCATGGCATGTGGCCGCATTGGATGGATGGACCAACCGGAAAAGTGAAGCCTTTTGGTCAAAAAGACGATGGTGGAGACCTTGTAGAAAGTTCGTTCCTGATGACGAGCCTGCTCTGTGTCCGTCAATATTTTAAGGATGGAAACGCCAGTGAACAGCTGTTGGCTCAAAACATAGATAGTCTGTGGCGAGAAATGGATTTCTCTTGGTACCGTAACGGAAACAAGAATGTGCTTTATTGGCATTGGTCTCCCAATTATGGATGGGAAATGAATTTCCCGCTTGAGGGGTATAACGAGTGCCTTATCGCGTATATTCTGGGTGCATCATCTCCCACACATGGCATACCAGCCGAATGTTATCACGAAGGGTGGGCACGTTGTGGCGCCATTAAAAGTGCTGCAGCCCCTTATGGACACCCTCTGGAATTGAAACATAACGGCGCCGAAGAAACGGGTGGACCGCTTTTCTGGTCACAATATTCTTACATTGGGCTAGATCCCCGTCATCTGTCTGACCATTATGCTGATTATTGGAATGTAACCCGCAATCATGCGCTCAGCGATTATGATTATTGTGTGGATAATCCAAAAGGTTTTAAAGGCTATGGTCAGGATTGTTGGGGGCTGACAGCCAGCTATTCCGTTGTTGGATATGCAGCTCATTCTCCTGGCAACGACTTGGGCGTTATCACCCCAACCGCTGCATTGTCTTCTTTCCCCTATACACCTAAAGAGTCGATGGCAGCTTTGAAGGGATTCTGGAATAAAGGGCAATGGATTTGGGGCAAATATGGCTTTTATGACGCTTTCTCGGAAAACGATAATTGGACAGTGCCACATTATCTGGCAATCGACCAGTTGACGATCGCACCGATGATCGAGAATTATCGTTCCGGCTTATTATGGAATCTTTTCATGAGTTGTCCTGAAATCAAAAACGGATTGACTAAACTTGGCTTTACTGTAAACCAATAAGAACATTCAACATGCAAACAAAAAACATTTTATTGACATTGGCTTTATCTGCTGTGACGCTCGTTTCGAACGCCGCAAACAAGCCCCAAACTGATATGAAGACTTTTATCGATAACCTGATGAGCAAAATGACGCTGCAGGAAAAGATAGGTCAGCTTAATCTACCGGTGACGGGTGATATTGTAACCGGACAGGCAAAGAGCAGCAATGTGGCCGACAAGATACGTAAGGGTGAGGTAGGCGGATTGTTTAACCTAAAGGGAGTAGACAAGATTCGCGAGGTTCAAAAGATTGCGGTAGAGCAAAGCCGACTTAAAATTCCTTTGCTTTTCGGTATGGACGTTATTCATGGATATGAAACGGTTTTCCCTATTCCGTTTTCGCTTTCTTGGAGTTGGGATATGGATGCCATCAAGAATTCTGCCCATATCGCTGCCGTTGAGGCTACTGCTGACGGTATCTGCTGGACATTCAGTCCCATGCTGGATATCGCTCGCGACCCCCGTTGGGGACGCATGAGTGAGGGAAATGGCGAAGATCCGTACTTAGGCTCTCAGATAGGTCGTGCGATGGTTCAAGGATATCAGGGTCAGGACCTTACAGCCAACAACAACTTGATGTCTTGTGTAAAACACTTTGCATTATATGGAGCGCCTGATGCAGGTCGTGATTATAACACTGTAGACATGAGTCACTGGCGAATGTTCAATGATTATATGCCGCCCTATAAAGCAGCCATAGAGGCTGGGGCTGGTAGTGTAATGAGTTCGTTCAACGTCGTAGACGGTGTTCCCGCTACAGGAAACAAGTGGTTGATGACCGATGTGTTGCGCGACATGTGGAAATTCGATGGCATGGTTGTGACCGATTATACGGCGATCTCAGAAATGATTGCTCACGGAATGGGCGATTTGCAGCAGGTTTCAGCCTTGGCTATCAATGCTGGGATTGATATGGACATGGTCGCTGAAGGTTTTTCGGGTACGTTAGAAAAGTCATTGCAGGAAGGAAAGGTCACGCAAGCGACCATTGATCAGGCATGTCGACGTATCCTCGAGGCTAAATTTAAGCTTGGACTTTTTGAAAATCCATATAAATACTGCGACACCAAGCGTGCCAAGAAAGATATCTACACTGCTGAACATCGTGCCGAAGCTCGTAGAATAGCTGCAGAGACATTTGTTTTGCTGAAGAACGACGGTAATCTGCTACCCTTAAAACGTGCCGGTAAAATTGCATTGGTAGGCCCATTGGCCAATACTCGTGCCAACATGCCCGGAACATGGAGCGTTGCGGCTTCGTTTGATAAATACAAGTCACTTTACGAGAGCATGCAAGGAGCGGTTGGCAATAAGGCACAGATAACCTATGCCAAGGGATCTAACCTGATGTATGACGCTGCTTTGGAGGCACGTAGTACGATGTTCGGCCGCGAGATGCGTGATAACCGTAGTGCTCAGGAGTTGGTTGATGAAGCTTTGAATGCTGCTAAAGATGCCGATATCATTGTGGCAGCCGTAGGTGAAGCCTCAGAGATGACCGGAGAGAGCAGCAGTCGTAGTGATTTGGAGTTGCCCGATGCCCAACGTGATCTTTTGACTGCTTTGAAGAATACCGGGAAGCCCATTGTGCTGGTCTACTTTGCCGGACGTGCCACTGTGATGACTTGGGAAGCTGCCAATTTCCCATCAATCCTGAATGTGGGCTTCGGTGGAAGCGAGGCTGGCGATGCCATCTGTGACGTGCTATTCGGAGACAAGGTTCCAAGTGGAAAACTAACGGCAACCATGCCCAAGAGTGTGGGACAGATTCCTTTGTATTATAATCATTTACCGACAGGCAGACCACTTGAAGACGGTAAATGGTTTACCAAGTTCCGTAGCAATTACCTTGATATAGACAACGATCCACTGTATCCTTTTGGCTTCGGATTGTCTTATACGACGTTTGAATATGGCAAGCCCTCCCTTAGTTCCAATACGATGAGTGCCAACGGTGGTCAGATAAAGGTTTCTGTAAACGTTACCAATACCGGTGCTTACGACGCTGACGAGATTGTTCAAATGTATGTTCATGACTTAGTGGGTAGTGTATCGCGCCCTGTCAAAGAACTGAAAGGCTTTGAACGTATCTCACTAAAGAAGGGAGAAACCAAGACGGTTACCTTTACACTTACACCGGATGACTTGAAATTTTACAACCAACAGTTAGAATATAAATGCGAACCAGGCGACTTTGATGTGATGGTTGGACCGAATAGCCGGGATGTCCAACAGGTTCGTTTTACACTTTTGTAAATGAATGTAAGTATATGATATATGATATTTTGT
>CALNBT010000163.1 GCA_937874345.1 uncultured Prevotella sp. | reverse complement strand
GCTGGAATTTGCTGGTTCAATAGCAGACGATTTTGTTCCATAACTTCTTCAAGTTCTTGTTTAGAGAGCCCGATTGATTTTACTTCATCTAAGTCTGGGAACACTAACCCAATCAATTTTCCTTGTTCTTGGATGACGACACTTTCGCTGACCATTGGCAACGAATTAAGCTTGTCTTCAATTTCCTCAGGATAGATGTTCTGTCCACTGGCACCCAACAACATGTTTTTTGAGCGTCCATTGATGAAAATGTTGCCTTCAGCATCCATTGTTCCAAGGTCGCCTGTATGATACCAGCCGTCTTGATCAATTGTTTTACGTGTCTCTTCTTCGTTTTTGTAATAGCCAAGCATTAGATTTGGACCTTTGGCCAATATCTCTCCAGGAATATTTTCAGGATCCTTGCTGTCAATTTTCACTTCCATGTGATAGGCAGCCCGTCCACAACTTCCAGGTACAAATGTCTTCCAGTCAGAATAAGCGATGATGGGTGCACATTCGGTTGCACCATATCCAACAGTAATAGGCATCCCAATCTTCATCAAAAATGATTCAATATCCTTGTTCAGAGCTGCACCACCGATGATCATCTCATAGAAATTACCACCAAATGCCTTCATAACCTCTTCGCAAATTTTATTATTTATTTTCTTGCTGAGTACCGGCATGTTCAACAAAAGTCTCATTTTGTTGGTTTGAATCTTTGGATATACCTTCTGTTTGATAATCTTTTCGATAATTAATGGAACAGAAATAATCAGTACAGGCTTGACTGTGGTAAACGCTTCGGCAATGATCGCGGGACTGGGGATGCGGGTGAGATAAAAAATATGGAGCCCACATATAAATTCAAACAGGAATTCGAAAGACATTCCGTACATATGTGCCATAGGAAGAATACTCATGACATTGTCGCCCATCTTGAGTTGCTTGCCCAAATTATGTTCGGCGAAGTCTGTATTGCTCCACATCGCACGATATGGAATCATGACTCCCTTTGAAAAACCTGTTGTTCCGCTGGTGTAATTGATCAGACAAAGTTCTTCAGGACTTTGCTCAATGTAATAATTTACATGCTCTTTTCGGAAATATTTCGGAAATTTCTTTCCAAACATTTCATTGAGATGTTCGCGAGCATAGGTTAGTTTGTCTGTTCTAGACACAACCAGTGAATAGTCGGGAATGTATATTATTCCTTCCAAAGCTGGCATTTTCGTCTGATCGATAACTGTTGCGACAACATCGCCTACAAATAAAAGCTTTGCTTCACTGTGGTTGACAATATTGTGAATTTGGTCTGCCGTAAACTCATGTAGAATCGGAACAGCTACAGCTCCATAGGTGATTGTGGCAAGAAAGGCACAAGCCCAAGCTGAACTGTTGCGTCCACAGAGTGCTATTTTATCTCCTTTCTCGATACCGCTGCTTTCAAAAAGAATATGTAATTTCTCTATTTTCCTCGCTACATCATGGTATTGTAGGGTAATACCTTTATAATCTGTTAGCGCCGGTAGATCCCAATGGTCAATAATACTTTTCTCAATGAGTGTATTAAAACTTGGTATTTCCATGTTTTTATTTTGATGTTATCTAAATTATATGACACTGTCACTGATGAAGATTCTCAGCGTTGACAGGTTTTTCATACATGTATTGTGACAAATAATAGATCAAGGCGATGAACTTTCAGCCTGACGATCTTTGCACAATTGCTAAATTTCTGTGCAAAGGTAATGCGTAATTTGCACACCCCCAAATTAAATGTGCATAATTTAATTTAAAAACTAGAGCGGATAACGTTTTGAAGCTATTTGACAGTTTCAACATTTGAGCTTATTCGTATCTCATCGATTTGGCAGGATGAATATGTGAGATCAGATAACTTGGTGCGATCAACACCAAAACACTAATCAACAGTGTGGCAATATTCAATAAGATCACCAAAGGTACATTGATTTCTACCGGCACCGATGATACATAATAAATCTGAGGGTCTAGCTTGACCAAGCCGGTTGCCTGTTGCAAGAATATTAATCCCAACCCCAAAATATTGCCAATGAGCAGTCCCTTGCCAATAATGAATACCGAAAACCATAAAAAAATGTGTCTTACTGTTTTATTCTCAGCTCCTAATGCCTTCAGTACACCAATCATGGTTGTCCGTTCTAGGATGATAATTAATAATCCGGAAATCATGGTTACACCTGCCACGGCAATCATCAGGGCAAGAATAATCCATACGTTCACATCAAGCAGGTCAAGCCATGAGAAGATTTGTGGATTGATTTCGCGGA
Organism: uncultured Prevotella sp.; assembly: GCA_937874345.1. Taxonomy (GTDB): domain Bacteria; phylum Bacteroidota; class Bacteroidia; order Bacteroidales; family Bacteroidaceae; genus Prevotella. The sequence continues at coordinate 12,491 of CALNBT010000163.1, read as the reverse complement.
TGGTCTTCGATGAATAAGTCGACCCATAGTGGTCGGTTGTCCGGTTCACATGGATAATCAGATCGTTTGCTGTCTGGTCAACCTGCTTGAAATCTTTAACGGTTAGCTCGGCGCCAGAGGCTTGGTCGGTTTCCCATCCATTGAGTTTTACGGCAGTATAAAGGTCAATCAGACACGTAATATCGTCATATTGGTCCAGGTTTGTTTGATAGATACCGGTCACCGAAAATCTTCTAACCCTGACCCCATTGTTATCGATAAAATACGAGAAGACCTTTTGACCAACTTTCAGATGCAACTTTTTGGCCATCGACATCGAAATGAGCATATTACCGCTATTTTTTTTGTCCGAAAATGTAGGGATAGAGCCTTCTATCATGTTGCTGTGAATGAAGGTAGAATCATATTCGGGTCCCACGCCCTTGAAAACGACGCCTAAAAAATCGGAATCGGTTTTCAGAACACCTTGAATATTTGCGAAACGCTGAACATGTTCTACACCATCTGTCTTTTTTAAGATGGTCATCATCGAATCATTCATCTGTATAGGATATGATTCTGCACTTTGCAAGTTCATGAAATTGGCCACCTGAATATGGCTTCCGAAGCCCACGACTTTGTTGCTTACCGCGTGTTTGAAACCGATGACGACACAAACCGAAATCATCATTACCGCCAAACCGATGGCGACCCCCGCCGTTGCTATTCTAACAGCAGGTTTGGAGACTTTTTTTTGATCTCCGTTGTCACGGTAAATTCGTTTTGCAATGAATAATGAAAAATTCATGTTTAATCGTTCTCTCTGGCTATCTGGTTAACTTCTTTGGAGCATGATGGTCAATGTTTTTCGGTAAGCTGGTTAACGTTGAACATCGATTCGACCGGGATACAATTCCAACGCTTTCCGAAGGATGACGAGTGCACGCTCCAAATCTTCTTTTTTCAGCACATAGGCGATACGCACTTCATTGATGCCGGCTCCCGGTGTTGTATAAAATCCAGCCGCTGGAGCCATCATGATGGTCTCTCCTTCATAAGAGAAATCCTCCAGACACCAACGACAAAATTTTTCACTGTCATCGACTGGTAGTTTGGCTACCGTATAGAAAGCACCCATGGGGATCGGAGAATAGACGCCTGGAATGCGGTTCAGACCGTCAATGAGGCATTTTCTGCGCTCTACATATTCGTCGTACACATTTCGAAAATAATCTTCCGGTGCATCTAGGGAGGCCTCAGCAACAATCTGTCCAATGAGGGGAGGAGACAATCTTGCCTGACAGAATTTCATCACGGCTTTTCTTACCTCTGCATTGTGGGTTATCAGCGCTCCAATTCTAATTCCGCATTCGCTATAACGCTTTGATACTGAGTCAATCAAAATAACATTATTCTCAATATCCTTCAGGTGCATGGCACTGATATAGGGTGACCCTGTATAGATATATTCACGATAAACCTCATCTGAAAAGAGATAAAGATCGTATTTCTTGACCAAATCCCTGATTTGGTTCATTTCTCTCCGCGTATAGAGGTAACCTGTAGGATTGTTCGGGTTGCAAATCAAGATAGCCCGAGTATTGGGATTGATCAGCTCTTCAAACTTTTCAACTTTTGGCAAGGAGAATCCTTCTTCGATGGTTGTGGCGATGGTTCTGATCTTCGCGCCAGCACTGATGGCAAATGCCATATAGTTGGCATAGGCAGGCTCTGGAATGATAATTTCGTCTCCGGGATTCAGACAGCTCATAAAGGCAAACAATACAGCCTCGCTACCACCTGTGGTGATGATAATTTCATCAGCATTGACATGAATATCGTATTTCTCGTAATAGCCAACCATTTTTTCCCGATACGACAAAATGCCCTGACTGGGTGAATATTCCAAAATGGTACGGTCGATATTTTTCAATGCATCTAATCCAACCTGTGGAGTGGGCAGATCTGGCTGTCCAATATTTAGGTGATAAACCTTTGTACCATGCTCTTTAGCTGCTGTAGCCAAAGGTGCCAGTTTACGAATAGGAGATTCTGGTACCTCCAAACCTCGAATAGATATTTCAGGCATATGCTTGTTTTATTACGTGAATGCGATATTCAAAGCACCCACTATTGAAATGTAGATACAGGCCAATGCAAATCAGTTTTGCCCGAAATGGCGTTGGTCTGACGAATATTGAGGGTCGTTCCATGGTTGGTGGGCATCATGATTTCATTTGCACAGTCAACAAGGATGCGGCGTATCGATGCAAAGTTAATAAATTTATCTGAACACAATAGAATCCTTTTTGATAATTTGTTTGATTTTCATATTGATTGGAAATCGATGCAAAAGCAAGTTGCTGGGAATCTCAACGATCATTGGAGATGGAGGCGTTGGCAATATCAATGGATTTGAGGTGCAAACCCGATGAGTTTGGATCGCAATATGCAGGATTTCGATTGTCAATACGATGCATTTTGTTTGGAAGATGCTTCTTTGATGATTTTAATTTCAGTAATGTCCATCACATCTTTATTAGCACGTGTCTTGAAAGTGAATCATTTCAAAGGGTCAAAAATACCCAAAGGCGCGTAAGAAATGAGTTGAGGATAGGGTGATTTGTCTTTTTTTTTGTAATTTTGCAAACAAATCAAAACAATCATTCATAGAAAATGAGAACAAGAAATGCCAATTGGTTCGAGATAAGTGTTCAGTACGAACGTCAAGCAGAAAATGGTTTATTCGAAAAGGTGAGAGAAACCTATGTGGTAGACGCCTTTACCTTTGGTGAGGCTGAAAAGGCTGTCACTGAAGAAATGTCAAGTTTCTCCAGTGGAGAATTCGTAATCAAAAACATCACCCCTGCAGCCTATGGTGAGATATTCTTCAGTGACATGGAGAATGACGACAAATGGTACAAGGCCAAGTTGATGTTCATTACCCTTGATGAGGCAAAAGGTAAAGAAAAGAAAACTGCTGTCAACTATCTGGTTCAGGCGAAAAATATAGAAGTTGCTTTGAAAAATGTTAATGAAGTCTTTTCTACGAGTGTCTTGGACTTTGATATTGCCAATATTTCAGAGACGAAGATCATGGATGTCTTCGAACATGAATTGAAGACAAAAACAGAAGACAAGCCTGAAGTGTAAGCTTCTACAGGCAAATATTTGGAGGTTAAAATAATTTGATGATGATAGACATTGCGAAAAATCTGCATCTGGTACGCCAAAATATACCAGACACCGTATGTTTAGTTGCCATCAGTAAGTTTCATCCCATCGAAATGGTGGAACAGGCTTATGCCGATGGCCAGCGTGTTTTTGGAGAGAGTCACGAGCAGGAGCTCTCTAAAAAGGTGGAAGCCTTGCCTCGGGATATCCAATGGCATTTCATTGGGCACCTTCAAACCAATAAGGTAAAAGCGATTGTTCCGTATATAGCTATGATAGAGACGGTTGATTCATGGAAATTACTCTGTGAAATCGACAAGCAGGCAGCTAAAATTGACCGCATCGTCAATGTGCTTCTCGAACTGCATATCGCCGAAGAAGAGTCGAAATATGGCTTTACCTTAGATTCCTGTCGGTCGATGCTGGCTGATGAGTCATGGAAAAATCTTAAGCATGTTCATCTTTCTGGATTGATGATGATGGCTTCGAATGTTGACGATATCAACCTGATTCGCACTGAAATGATGTTGGCATCTGACTTCTTTGATGAGATAAAGGCGACCTATTTCGCAGATGATGACAGTTTTAAGGAGCGTAGCTGGGGAATGAGCCACGATTATCAAATCGCTATCGAATGCCATTCGACGATGGTCAGAGTAGGATCGGCGATTTTTGGACCGAGAGTATACTAATTTCCTGCTTCTATTCATCACAGCGTTTCAAGTTTGGTCTGAATGATCGTATCGAAAAGGATGGATGATCTGGAGGTATCCGTATTCCCTTCCGCATTTCAATACTATTCTCACCATGATTCTATATCTTTGTTTGCGTTGACCTGTTCTTCATAAAAATGGAAATATAAAGAACGTTCAAGCCAAAAACTTTAATAACCCAATTAACAATTTTATTTTATGGCAACTGTAGACGACAAGAAAGTCATCTTTTCAATGGTCGGGGTATCGAAGCTTATTCCTCAAAACCAGAAAAAAATACTGAATAATATTTATCTCTCCTTCTTCTATGGCGCAAAAATAGGCATCATTGGTCTAAATGGCGCCGGTAAATCAACCCTGATGAAAATCATTGCAGGATTGGTCCAGCCAACGCAAGGCGAAGTTGTGTGGAGCCCTGGATACTCTGTTGGATATCTGCCACAGGATCCTCCATTGGATGAGAACAAGACTGTCAAGGAAAATGTTCAGGAAGGCGTGCAACAAGTGTACGATGCCCTTAACGAATATGATGAGATCAACCAGAAATTCGGATTGGAAGAATATTATGGTGACCCTGATAAAATGGATAAGTTGATGCAGCGTCAGGCTGAAGTTCAAAACATCATCGATGCGACAGACGCATGGAACATGGATTCAAAGCTTGACCGTGCCATGGCAGCCCTTCGTTGTCCGGCTGGCGATTTACCTGTTACGCATCTCTCAGGTGGTGAACGTCGCCGGATTGCCCTGTGTCGCCTGCTGCTTCAAAAACCTGATGTGTTATTGCTCGACGAGCCGACCAATCATTTGGATGCCGAGAGTATTGACTGGCTGGAGCAGCATTTGCAGCAATATGAAGGAACGGTCATCGCCGTAACCCACGACCGCTATTTCCTGGATGACGTGAGTGAATGGATTCTTGAACTGGATCGTGGCGAGGGTATTCCATGGAAAGGAAACTACTCTTCATGGCTGGAACAGAAGACAAAGCGTATGAGTCTGGAAGAAAAGACTGCTTCCAAGCGCAGAAAAACCTTGGAACGCGAATTGGAATGGGTTAGATTGGCGCCAAAGGCTCGTCAAGCAAAGGGGAAGGCTCGTTTGAATTCGTACGAACAGATGTTGAATGAAGAGCAGAAAGAACGCGAAGAGAAACTGGAGATATTTATTCCCAATGGACCTCGTTTGGGAAACAAGGTTATCGATGCACAACATGTCAAAAAGGCTTTTGCAGACAAAGTGTTGTTCAACGACCTTAATTTTGTATTGCCACCGAATGGAATTGTTGGCGTGATAGGTCCTAATGGTGCTGGTAAAACAACTCTGTTCCGCTTGATTATGCAATTGGAGCATGCCGATGCGGGTACATTTGAAGTCGGAGAAACGGTTAAACTGGCGTATGTAGATCAGCAACATCAGGACATTGATCTGAATAAAAGCGTATACGATGTTGTTTCGCAGGGAAACGAAACAATTAGAATGGGTGGTCGAGATATCAATGCCAGAGCCTACCTTTCAAGGTTCAACTTCTCGGGTACCGATCAGAACAAGTTGTGTTCGGTGTTGTCTGGAGGAGAAAGAAATCGACTACAACTGGCCTTGGCTTTGAAAGAAGAGGGAAATGTGTTATTGCTCGACGAGCCAACCAATGATATTGACGTCAATACGTTGAGAGCTTTGGAAGAAGGCTTGGAGGCTTTTGCCGGCTGTGCTGTTGTCATCAGTCACGACCGTTGGTTCCTTGATAGGATCTGTACGCACATCCTGGCTTTTGAAGGCGATGGCGAAGTAGTCTATTTTGAAGGAACTTTCTCAGAATATGAAATCGATAAAGCCCGTCGCTTGGGCAACGAAGACATTAAAAAGGGCAGATACCGTAAATTGATGGAAGATTAACGAGAAGAATTAAAACCGTTCGGCAACACTTGTTTCGTGAATACCATCAATGAATGGGGGATGAATCTTGCAAGGATTCCCCACTCGTAAAGGGCATTTCAATGAACGATACTCGATAATCTCGATTGTTTCAATAGTTGGATTTGTCACTACGCAAATCCAAGATCCGGTTGGTTTCTAACCAATCGGGTTTTTATTTGTAGTTGATTGTTTGAATATCAGAAGATTTCAGACACCAACATTGGTTGTAATCTGTTATGATTTACAACATGCTTTACCAAATATTGCTGCCCCGGTATTTATATTTTCCTTCAGTATCAAGATCTTTATTAATTGAAAATATATTGATATCAGATTCAACATTGCAGACAACCGTCGGTATATTGAATTGTGTCATGAGATCTGTTTTCATAGAAGTAAAATGATTTTTCAAAATCACGCGATGCAATCGAATAAATTTTGCTGCCTAACATCATAAAAAAGCAAAAAGCGACGATCTTCTCAGACGGTCGCTTTAAATCTTCAATAGGTATTAGTCTTTTAAGGTAAAAAGATTGTTTTCAGGATAACATTTGCAAATTTAGCACATTTTTTCATACCACCAAATATTTTTGATTATTTTTTTCAATAAAAATAGTTGTGTACCCGCACGGACAATTAAATTGAAAATTTTAACATAAATAGTGGCGAATTCTTGGTTTAAATCAATAAAATGGCCTTGTTTTTGGAATGTAGAAGTGTCATTTTCAATGTTATAAACGCGTAAATATCCAAAAACTTTACGAAATCTATTCATTTTATGCCATAAATTGTTAAATAAAAAAATCAAAGTGCGGTTTGGTTGATATAAAAAAATGAAGGGCTCACTTGGGGTTCTTTGAACAACTTTATTCAGAACGACAAGTGAGTCCCATCAATATTAAAATCCGACAGTTTGAATTTGTGATGTAATTAAATCGTTGCTGGTACATTTAAATAATTAAATACGATGGTGGTAGGACCAACACCAACGTCCATGGTCTTCAAAAGCTGTCCATTTTCGTCATAAACATTGACAAATCCTGGGGCACTAAAGTCAGCATATCCCCAATCAGGATTAACCTTGTAAGAAGTAATATACACATAACCTGTTACCGAATCGACTGCCATGGCAGCCGGACTGTCTACATAGGTTGTGGTAAAAGTCTTGGATTGTGCTGTTGTACAATCATAAACTTGATACGAAATCGGGGTGGCAGGTATTGTATAAGGAGCATTGATGGTGTAGATTTTTGAGGGTTTTCCATCCTTGCACCGTATGGCCATCATCGTTGCATCCATTAATTTGGTCATGTTTCCATGCGATATCTTTAACACCGAAGCCCCCGTTTGATTATAATTGTTATTGGGATCATAAAGACCTGAATCTAAAACATAAAGATCATTCGCAAATGTCTTCACAGAAATAGGGTTTTGAATCAGTGGATTCGTGAGGTTTGTTACTTTCCCTGACGATAATTCTATTTCAGAAATCGATCCATTTCCTTTTGCTAAGTTAGAGTTTGCCACATAAAGCACACCATTATTCTGGTCTATTCCTTCGGGGTAAGCCCCAACCTTATAAACGTTCTTCAGGGCAAAGGTTGCGGTGTCGATGGCTGCCACATATCCACTGTACGTGGTGACAAAGATATATTTGCCGGCTCCGACCAGGCAACGTGGCGTTTGCCCCCTGTCTTTGCCAAGTAAGTTGGTCGTTTTTATTTGCATAATTGACTTCAAAGTGTTTTTATCTACTACTTCAATGGTATTTTCTGCCGAGACAGCTATATACATTTTGTTACCGTAAATAATCGCATCGTTGGGTGTAAGTCCAAGTGATCGCTTATTGACAGATGCAAACATATTTTGGGAGGTTGTCCAAGTTTTATTGTCGATGACTGTCAAGCTGCCGGCAATTTGGTTTCCTTCTACGCCTTCATTGATGATGTAAGTTGCAGAAGTCGACAATCTGTATTTCGGTATTTCGTTTTTTTGTTCATCGACATTACTGCTGCACGAAGAGATAGCTGTTATGGATAACATTAAAATTGCGAGTTTGATGAAATCATTTTTCATTAGAATATAATTTATAATTGATAATGTATGGTCATTTTCCAATGGATACCCGGCATCGGATACCCGGCAACAATCTCGTACTGTTTATTAAATATGTTATCCAAATCGCCTCTGAGGGAGATTTCTTTACCCCATAATTTAAACTGTCGATATGCCATCAATCCCCATTCCATATAACCTGAAATTTGAGTTCCAGCATAATGTTCATTATTGCTCCATACATTACTGGTACCCGTTCCATGAATGGTCAGGTTTATCAACGGGTTTTCGTAGCCCAAAGAGATGCTGCCCGAATGTTGTGGGATATAGGCTATTTGGTAATTATAATAGGGAGAAGTGGATGATGTACGGTTTTCTGCCTGCTGATAGCTGTAATTTGATGCGAAAGTCAGCTTCTGTTTGTTATGAAGTTGATAAGATATCTGCGAAACAAGGTCCATTCCAATGATTCGGGCTTTGCCGATATTGACATTTCGCCATATAAACATGTTGTACGGAATAGACACAATCTTGTCTTTGATAGTATTCAAATAAATATCAGCAGTTCCAGAAAATTCCACCCTCTTTATACTTTTATTATAAGAAAGTCCAATATTCAGCTGGTTGGTCACTTCTGGTTTCAAGTCAGGGGTTCCATAGTGGTAGAAATAATTTTCGTTAAAAGTGGGTGCTCGGAAGATGTTCTTATACGAGGCTCTTAAAAAGAACTCTTTGTTATCCAGCAGTCGGTACGACGTCGAAACAGATGGTGATAGACGTTTCATGTCATTCGAGCTGCTCCCATTTTCAGTCCCATTGAGATAGACGGACGCTAACAGACGGGCCAATGCCGTGAAGCGATTCTTGGTAAACTTAGCAGATAAACTTTGCAAGAAGGAGTGTCGAAAAGGCTTTTTGTCGGTTTCAATACTACTGTTGAGGTTGTTAAAGGAATAATCAAATGAATAGTCGATGCTGACAAAATCGGAAGGTGTATACAAAATACAGGCCGATGTATAATATTCGCGTTGCCAATAATCAGCATCCATCGAATGATCCTGATATTTCCCATCGTGATATCTTGTGCTAGCCCAATTGAACTTGTTCATCCATTTGAGAGACCATTGGCTGGAAAGAAACTGCTGATACTGTATTTGTGCAAAAAAATTACGATCGTGGAGAGCCCCCCAGCTATCATTTGTATAATATCTGATCTGTCCTGGCAACTGACGGTTGTTGTCATAATAATAAATTTTGCCTTTCAACTGCTGACGGTTGTTCGGTCGCCACAAGGTATTGATTTCTCCATGTCCGGATTTCATCTGACTGTTGGTGCGCCGCTGACGAGATGTCTGAGACAAATTATATAAGGTAAAAGGATAGTTATTCTCGGCATAGACATATTCTCCGAAGGCAGAAATTGCCAAATGACTGCTTAGATTTTGCTCATATCGAAAAGCTGGACTTGCAAATCCAAATGATCCAAGGCTCAACTGTGCCATGATGTGTGCACCATTCTCCTGAAACAATTGAGGTATGGTGTTGATGGTAAGCACAGATGCGGTAGAAGCTTGACGAGCCGGAATAAACAAATCGTTATAGTCACCGATGACAAGCTCCAGACTTTCGAGATTTTCTAAGGAATACCGCGACAAATCGATGTCTCCACTTTGACTGTTGTTCAGCATGATTCCATCGTAGACAACTCCCGTATGCTGCGCACCATAGCCACGGACCGAAACGGTCTTCATGCCTCCAGCACCACCATAATCGCGAAGAGTGATGCCCGGCAGTCTGTGTAACGCATCGGCTATATCCGAAATTCCCATCGTGAACATATCCTTTTGCCGAAGTTCATGTTGGGGAACGGTACTTTGCAGGATGCAGTCTGAGCGTGAACCTGACACCATGACCGTGTCGATGGTATAAACTTTGCCAAGAATACCATCATTCTGAGCAAATCCACGGAAGACACATGTCAATAACATCACTGTTATTACAGATCTATGCATGTTCATGCAACTTGTTAATCGTTTTATTTGTTCTTCCAGTCTTCCTCGAAACAGGATAAACAATACTGGCAATGGCAGGTCTTCTGACTCGCAAACCAAAATACAAACGCCTTCCCGAAAAATTGTCAGTGGCATTTTGTTTGTATTCACAAGGAATGCTTACAGCAGCGGGACTGTTCAGGATTTTCACCTGATTCCCATTTAATCCTTAAATAACAAGAACCAATTGCTTCTACAAAATTACAAATAATTAATCAACTACGTGTTGTCTTTCAAAAAAAATATTGCTAAAACCTCTTTAATGCCTTGACGGAGATATTACCAAGATGATTATCGATCATTTTCATGTCGTTCGGTCTGATTTTGCAATATCAATGGTATTGACCGACAAAGTCAGTGGTTTTGAAGGTCAATATGCACCACTTTGCAAGCCAATTTCCATGACTTTTCACATCAGTTTTAAGAATATGTAAAGAAGAAAATGTAAAAGATTAAATTTTTTCAATCTTTTTTGTACATTTGTACATTACTTTTAGACCTATCCATTATAATCTCTTTTTGAAATAATGAAAGCATTATCAAAGTTAACAGTTTTATTACTGTTTTTGTTTTATTTTCAACAAGGCTTCTCTTTGACCGTTGGAGATTTGCGAGTACAGACCATGAAAAATCCTGAAGGTATTGATGATACACCTCAGTTTAGTTGGAAATTATTTTCCACCGAGCGAAGTGTTTTACAAACAGCCTATCAAATTGTTGTTTCTTCAGATGAAAATGGAGGGCAGGAAATATGGAACAGTGGGGTAGTTCAATCTGACCAGTCGGTTCATGTTCCTGCACAAGGTATCATCCTCAAACCATCTACACGATATTATTGGCATGTTACTGTAAGTGATAATAAAGGACATCAAGCCACTTCTACTGAGACTAGCTATTTCGATACAGGACTTTTGACATCCGGATGGGGACAAGCAAAATGGATTAAGGCATCTGACGGCGATGGAACTGCTGCAGATACCGTGAAAAATTATACAGTCGAGACAAAGTTCACGATAGAACGAACATCGGCTGGCATCTGTTTTGCACAACAGAATGCTAATGACTTTTATATGTGGCAGTTCAATACCGAAGGCTCTTTTCCTCGTTTCAGACCTCATCGTTGGACGAATGGGAATCCTAGTTGTCTCGCTAACATAGACCTTACCGGTAAGGTGGACTTGAAAAATGGACAACAATATCAATTGAAGATTGTCGTTACCCAAAATGGAGGGCATGCAGCAACCTATCTTAATGACGTATTGATAGATGAACGAGATGGGAACTTCGCTTTTGGAAAGGTAGGTTTTAGAGAAGATCATGGTGAAACTGATCCCAGAGAGGAAATTGCATCGTTTGATGATGTCAGCGTAGCGGATAATAAAGGTAATAATTTGTTTACAGAAGACTTTACTTCAACTAAGAAGTTTACAGTTGGTGACGTTGTCAACGGTCAACTAAGAGTTGTCGGTTCAACTACCCAGACAATATATTCGTGGCAATCTTCCAATTCGTTTGTACACTATGATGTAGAGGGAGACATTACACTTCTCAATTCAGCTGCTGCTATTGTTTTTGCAGGTACCGCAGGCAATACCTACCACATGTGGCAACTCAACTGCCAGGATCATGATACGCCTGCTATCCGCCGGCATATTTATATCAATGGACAGGTGACGGTGAGCGATGCAACCTTCACTCAGTTTACGAAGGCCGACATGCTTCAGCATCCTCACCACATGAAAATAGAGGTCAACGGGTCGACGATCAGTACGTATATAGATAATGTCTTGGTTGATTCTTATCAAGATAATTCCGGACTTGCTGGCATGGGGAAAATCGGCATGCGTGTTGATGCCAATAACAAAGAGAGTGCTTATTTCGATAATCTGAAGATTGTGTCTTATCAGACAGATGGCAGCTCACAAGTAATTTTCAGTGAAGATTTTGAAAACCCATCACAAGACAATTTTATTTCAGCGGCGGTTGTTCCTTTCAACAATTCCCAAGTTTGTTTGATGAGCTCGGTTGCAGGGGAAAAAAGATTGATGCAGTCTGGTTTTGATGGCGTTCCGATGTTTAAGAAGACCATTACGCTTGCAAAGACTCTTAAAACCGCTAAACTATATACTTCTGCGCTGGGCGTATATGATTTGTTTATCAACGGAAAACGAGTTGGACATCAACAACCTGATGGATCGGTTGTTTACGAGGAATTGAAACCAGGATGGAGCGATTACAGAAATCGTGTTTTCTATTCGTCACACGATGTGACCCCATTGTTGTCTGATGGAACCAATGTGATTGGTGCTGTTGTTACTTCTGGGTGGTATTCTGGAGGAATAGCTCATGGAATGTATGGCTCAGATAAAGACTTGGGCTTGATTGCCAAACTTGTTTTGACCTATGATGACGGCACTGAGGACGTGATCGTTACTGATGGAAGCTGGGAAGTTTCTCGAAATGGTGGTCTGCAATTTAGTGAAATCTATAATGGTGAGGTGTTTGACGCCCGTAAGACCGTTGATTGGACCAACCCAGACTCAGGAACAATGGCTTGGAAGCCTGTCGCAATCAATACATCGTATAGCGGGAAAATAGAATG
>CALNBT010000162.1 GCA_937874345.1 uncultured Prevotella sp. | reverse complement strand
ATTTACCATTATGTCGACGATGAACGGGTAAAGATTTTCCTTGCAGAGGCAGGTGGTAAAGGTGTCGGTACCGATCATACGGCAGCAACATTCCATTGTGGGTCAGAGGGAATTCTGCATGGTTCAAGGACAATGGTTATGCAAGATGATGACGGACAAATTAAAGAAGCATTTACGATCAGTGCCGGACTCGACTATCCAGGCGTAGGACCAATGCATGCCAACATGGTAGAACAGGGCAGAACCAAAGTCTTTGCCATTAATGATGATGAAGCAATCAGAGCCGGTTATGAGCTGACGCGCTTAGAAGGAATTATCCCAGCGATTGAAAGTGCTCATGCTATTGCTGCCTTGAAGAAAATGACGTTCAAACCTGATGATGTCGTGGTGCTGACAGTTAGTGGTCGGGGAGATAAAGATATCGAGACTTACTTGAAATTTAAGAATTTAGTCACTGATTAAGAAGCTAGTGGGAAGAATAAATCAAGAATATCTTGCTTTGATGCTTGAATAAGCATTTATATTTTTCCAATCTAAGCTCATCGTTCATGAAATCAATCTTATGATGAAATATCATTATCAAACGGCCATTCGAACAATATTGGCCGATATTTTTACACCAGTAGGCGTCTATATGCGTCTAAGAGATGTATATCCTCAGAGTGCTTTAATGGAGAGCTCCGATTATCATGCGAAGGATAACAGTAGATCGTTTATCGGGTTTTGTCCTTTGGCAACGGTATCTGTGTCGAGAGGGGTAGCAAAGTTTCATTTTCCTGATGGAAAAGAGATTCTTCGCGATATCACTTCAGATTATCGAACCGTTGATGCTTTGACAGAGATGCTTAGAGCATTTGATGTAAGGGGCAATTCAAGGAGCGAATGTGGATTTTTTGGATATACCAGTTTTAATGCCGTTCGTTACTTTGAGAACATCGAGGTAAAAAACGAAATTCCTGAATCTAATGATGCACCAGATATCCTGTACATTCTATTTAAAAATGTGATCGTCTTCAATCATTTCAATAATAGTATGAAGCTAATTGCCTTGATGGAAGATGGGGAATTGGATCAGGCTGAAGAACAGTTGGACAAATTATACAAGCAGATCATTAAAGCAAATGTACCGGAATACAGTTTTCATCGAAAGGGAGAAATAACGTCTACTTTGACAGATGAGCAACATCGTGAAAATATTCGGAAATGCGTGAACCACTGCCTACGTGGAGATGTATTCCAAATTGTAATCTCACGTCGTTTCATACAGCATTATGAGGGTGATGATTTTAAAGTGTATAGGGCTTTGAGAAGTATCAATCCTAGTCCGTATCTATTCTATTTCGATTTTGGGGGATTCAGAATATTAGGCTCTTCACCTGAGACACATTGTCGTATTGAAGGTGATAGGGCTTACATTGACCCGATTGCCGGAACCACCAAACGAACGGGTGATGCCGAACAAGATAGAAAGAATGCTGAGTTTCTTCGTGATGACCCGAAAGAAAATGCCGAACATGTCATGTTAGTTGATTTGGCTCGTAACGATCTCAGTCGAAACTGTTATGATGTAAAGGTGGATTTCTTGAAAGACATGCAGTACTATAGTCATGTTATTCATTTGGTGAGTCGTGTCAGTGGTAAACTTCATCCAGATGTGAATCGATTGAAAACCTTTATAGATACTTTTCCTGCCGGTACTCTTAGCGGGGCTCCGAAAGTCAGGGCTATGCAGATTATTTCAGAATTGGAGCCACACAGTCGCGGGGCATATGGAGGATGTATCGGAATGATTGGCTTCAATGGCGACTTAAATCAAGCCATCATCATCCGCACGTTTATCAGTCGTAACAATGAGTTATGGTTCCAATCGGGTTCGGGTGTCGTTGCCAAGAGTGATCCGCAGTACGAATTGGAAGAATCTAATCAAAAATTGGGAGCTTTGGTCAAAGCTATTGAAAGGGCAGAACAGATATGAAGATAGTCATCATAGATAATTATGATTCGTTTACATACAATCTTTCACACATGTTGAAGGACTTAGGTAGCGAGGTAACAGTGTATCGTAATGATTGTTTCAAGATGGAACAACTCATGGACTTTGACAGAATAGTGCTTTCACCAGGTCCAGGTATACCTTCTGAAGCAGGATTATTGTTGGATGTCATCAAAACCTATGCGGGTAAAAAACCCATTCTAGGTGTTTGTTTGGGACATCAGGCAATCGGTGAAGTGTTTGGTGCCCATCTAACAAACTTATCAACGGTTTATCATGGTGTTGCTACCGAGATCGAGCAGGTAAGTAATGAACCCATGTTCAGTGGTTTACCCCATCGTTTTATGGTTGGACGTTATCACAGTTGGGTCGTTGATCGTCAGGATTTTCCAGCTTGTCTGGAAGTTACAGCACTGTCAGCTGAAGGACATATTATGGCCCTTAGACATCGACAATTTGATGTCCGTGGTATTCAGTTCCATCCTGAGAGTATTCTCACCCCACAAGGTCAATTCATGCTGAAAACTTGGATGGTAAGTTGAAATTTCTTTTTGGGTAAAGTTCGTGAGGACATTGTAGTTTTCTTCTAGTTGATTTGGTTATTGATCATAAAATAATTAAATTTGTAGACTTAAGATTTTTTATTTTGTGAATATCGATCAGGCAGAAACTTCTCATGATTTGCACTCAGTGTTAGGTACAAAACCATTATTGTCAACAGAATCTGCTGCTGATGATTGTCCTTGGTATGCTGTCAGGCTTTTCTCGGCGAAGCTGACTTTGGTGACAGAATATCTCGAACAGTTGGGGTTGCAGTATTTTATTCCGATGCAATTTGTAGATACCGAGACACAAGACCACCATCTCCGTCACCAATTGAGACCTGTTGTCAGGAACCTTCTTTTTCTAAAGAAAACGATATCTGTCCCAGAAGTCAAGAAAATGGTTTCAGAGGCTCCTTTTAAAATCTCCATATATCGAAAAGACCGGGTGGGCTTTGACTATTATGAAATACCCGCTAAACAGATGTTTGAGTTTCAGGCCATGTGTAATCCTGAGATTGCCATGCGCGAGTTCGTGAGTGAGGAACAGGCTAAATTGAAAGTAGGAACACCTGTTTATGTGAAATATGGACCACTGAGAGGTTTGAGCGGACGTTTGGTGAGAAGTAATAAAAAGTATTTTTTGTTGAAAGAGATTCCCGGAATGGGCGTAATGTTGAAAGTAGCTAGATGGTGTTGTAAGCCCGCTGAAGTTAGTAAGATATAAATTCTTCTGGACAATTTTCCCAAAACC
>CALNBT010000161.1 GCA_937874345.1 uncultured Prevotella sp. | reverse complement strand
AGTTAAAGCCAATTTTTGAAGAAATGTATACATATCTGAAGGATGATCAATGAGAAAGTTTTTGCCTGATTATATAACTGGTAGGTGAAATGTTTACATTGATAATGTATAATCACTTAGGTTCTCTTACAAAGATATTAGGATTTTATAAATTATGCAATAGAAAAAAAGAGAAAAGTGGACAATTTACTTCTATACTCAAACTCTAACATCTTATAAATCAATTCAATATATAAATAATATTTTTCCTATTATGTGGATAAAGAGTACAGGAACAGAAGAAGATAATCTCTGTTCTTTTGGTTTCAGGTAAATAAGAAATACGAACAAGGCTCTATTCATTATTTGACAAGATTAAAAAAACTTATTTTTTCTATCAGATAATCACTTTCCGATTCAGGCTTTAATCTAAAGCAAAGCCATAGACTTTGCAAAGCAAAATCAAGGAAATTGCGACACAAAACCAATTGAATTGCACGACAATCTGCACGATATTGAAAATATAGCCTATACGAGTACATTAATAAAATCAAAAGAATAAAGCATACAAATAAGAACACAATTGCTGCTACATACGATTTCTTCTAAAATTTCTGCAACTCTTGATAAATTCTTTGAACCGGAAGCCCCATGACATTGAAGTAGCTACCCTCTAAACCTGTTACACCTATATATCCTATCCATTCTTGAATACCATACGCTCCTGCTTTATCAAATGGTTTGTAATGGTGAACATAATATTGAATCTCTTCATCTGTAAGATGTTTAAAAGTGACATTTGTTTTTACAGAAAATGAATGTTGTTTTGCAGAAGAAGTTAATGTTACACCTGTAATCACCTGATGTGTCTTTCCACTAAGCAAACGCAGCATTTTTAAAGCTTCGGCTTCATTGGCTGGCTTGCCCAACACAATATTTCCAAGGATAACGACTGTATCAGCCGTAATCAACAACTGGTTTCCAGATACATGATAGGCTGCAGCCTTTTCTTTTGAAATATATTCAGCAATCTGATTCACTGATAAGTCTGATGGGTAATCTTCAGAAACACCTTCTATCACATGTACTTGAAAAGGAAGGTCTAGTCCTTGAAGCAGTTCTTTTCGTCGAGGCGAATTAGACGCTAATATAATTTGATATTGTTCTAACATGAGGAAATAATATAATTTAAATGAAAAATGATAAGGACATTATGATCTTTTAAGATAATTACGTACCGTATCAAAAGTCTAAAATCCATCAATCAAAGCATTGCAATGATGACAAGCTACAGATATTATTTGTAACTCAGAACGATGTAAATATCTTGTTACAAAGGTAATTATATTTCGTTAAATAGTTGTTGTCAATCAAAACATTTACTATTTTTGTAACATGCCTAATATCCGTGTTCATATCGTTTCCAAAGGCATTAATTTGCCTACTATGGAATGCCATAGCTTTTTCCATAGCGATTATTTCTTTCTGCTTGCTGAAAAGATTCCTGGACATAAGCCATACATGGTGATTGCAGAAGATGAAAATAATCGAATAATAGGTCATCTCCTAGCATTGGTCAGATGGCATGGATCATTGTTTCCGCCCTACCTTTATTCTCAAGGGCGTATATTCGGAGAAGGCGAATATGCTGATGGGGTGAACAAAGAGATGGTTTTTGGCGTTATACTAAAAGAAGTAACCAAGCTGTTTAAAAGGAACTTGGTATTGTATACCGAATTCAGCGATATCAGCCACAAGATGTTCGGCTACAAAAATTTTCGGGAAAACGATTATTTTCCTATAGGATGGCAAGAAATTCATAATTCGCTTCATAATCGGTTGCCTATCCTACAATTGACCGATAAAACAAGAAGACAAATCCGACAATCTAAGCAAATAGGAGTTGAGACCAAAGAAGCAACTTCTTCTGATGAGATGCAGCAATATCATAAAATGCTTAAAAAACATTTTAGAACCAAATTTAGACGTTTCATTCCAAATGTTGAGCTGTTTCAAGAACTACAGAAAAGTAATTATGGCAAAACATTTATTACGATATACAAAGACAAGATTATCGGTGGTTGCACTTGTGTCTATTCTGGTAACAATGCCTATTTGTGGTTTTTAGGTTCAAAGCGAAAGTTATATCATCACTTACATCCAGGAGTTTTAACCATATGGTACTCAATAGAATATGCATTTAAAAAGCAATTCCAACATATCTATTTTCTAGATGCGGGTTTACCGTTCAAGAAAAGCAGTTTTAGAGAATTCATTCTTCGATTTGGTGGGAAACCGGTAACAAAATATAGATGGTTTAGAATAACAATTCCGTGGGTGAATAAGTTTTTGTCTTGGTTGTTCAGAGAATAATTAGCCAACCTTATTTTTATCATACATGGTCGTAAAAAAAATAACCATTGGTATCTACCCTACTTAAAGTTTGATACCAATGGTTAAGTTTGCTATTCAATGACAGCACACCATCCTCCATTTCGAACCAGATGCAAATGAAGTTGTGTGTGTTTATTGACGGTTGTCTTACGCATCTTATAATCCATCGCTTGACTATCGGCATTCACACCATCCTCAAAACTTGTCATCGTCATCGTTGAAGCCGGAAGAAAATCTAGATTGACATTTAAATCTTGGCCCTTGTTAGCTGCTATTGCCCCTAAAAACCATTTATGCCCCTTGCGTTTGGCAACGACAACATATGCTCCTGCTTGAGCATCAAGATATCGTGTTTCATCCCATGTTGTGGGAACAGATGTCATAAATCGTGTACAGTCCTGATCTTGATAATATCGTGATGGAGAATCTGAAAGCATTTGTATCTGACTTTCAAATACAACATACAGTGCCATTTGGTAAGCGCGAGTTCCGGTAGACATTGGATTCGCACCTGTTGCTCGAGCATCTTCTGGCTGACAAGATATCATGGCACCTGGCGTAAAGTCCATTGGGCCTACAGCATTTCTAATAAATGGTAACCAAACCGAATTTTCGGGTTTACAATGATCGTTCTGTTCCAATCCCAAAACTCCTTCATAAGAAATGAGGTTTGGATAACGACGTTCCAGTCCGGCGGGTTTGAAGGCTCCATGGAAATCTACCAACAAATGATATTTAGCAGCTTCCTTGACAATTCGCTCATAATAATTGACCATCCACTGGTCACTTCTATCCATGAAATCTATCTTGACTCCGGCAACACCCCACTCTGCATATTTCTTAAACAAATCCATATTGTTCTCTGCAGTAAGCCAAGGCAACCATAAAATGATACCTACGTTTTTGGTCTTTCCGTATCTGATGATTTCTGGAAGATCAACCTCAGGAATGGTTTCAAATGGGTTGCGGGTACTCTTAGCCCAACCTTCATCCAGAATGATATACGCAACTCCGTGTTTTGACGCAAAATCAATATAATACTTATATGTGTCAGTATTAACTCCGGCTTTAAAATCAACACCCCAGAGACGCCGGTGATTCCACCAGTCCCAACTTACTTGACCTGGTTTAATCCAACTAACATCTGTCAATTCGTTTGGAGAGGCCAACAGGTATGTTAACTCATTTTCAAGTATCTCTGTATCTTTTCTTGAGATAAGGAAATAACGCCAAGGGTATGTTCTTGTCCCTTGAGTTCGGGCTATATAAGAGGCTTCCTGTGTGATTTTCATACTTCTGTCGCCATCTTCATCAAACGCCAACGGACTATGCGGGAAAACAGATGTCAGTCCGTTATTGTCTGTCCCTTTCAAAAACATGCATGGGTAATCAGCCAAATCCGTTTCGGATATTAATATCTTATATTGTTGATTCGTTTGGATGAGAACTGGAAGATATGTCATTTTATCTTTGGGACCAAACTCATTTGTATGACGATGAGAATAAGGTACTTCACAAGAAGTCTTGAAGGATGTTGTCTCTGAAAGATGCGCAATATAATCCTCTGGGAATCCAATGGTGAAGTTTTCGTTCATTACATCAACCTTTCCTTTGAATTGTGTAATAAAACGGTAGGCAACCGCATCATTAAATACCCTAAACTCTATAGAATATCCACCCTTCATCTCCAAGGTCAAGACATTGCAGTTGTTCATGATGACAGCATCCTTAATTGGAAATAGTCTGTCAACTTTTTCATGAATAACGCTTTTCCTGGTTTGCTTCAACACAGGATTTGTTACTAATTCCTTAGTGCCAATTTGTAAATTCAGTTTACAATCTTTAAGTAGCACAACATCATCCATTCGAACAGCATAAGTCAGATCTTTGCTTAAAGCAATGTCTAATTTTACTTTCTTGTCTGGCGATGAAATCTCAATGTTTTTTGTAGATGCAAAGATAAATGTTGAGAAAGTCAACACCCATAATAAGGTGTAACTTCTTAATTTTGAATAATACATGCGTTTGTTGTTTAGATTAACTTTACAAATATACAATTTTCCAAACATATAATAGGCAATATATCCTATAAAACATTAATTTATTCAATTCAGAAGTAACATTCTATGCAAATTACTTCATAAATTCAAAAATTATTCGTACCTTTGCAAGGTTTTTTATACACGTACAAAACGTGTTTTAAATATTTAGAAGAAAGAATAAGATATTTAGGATGAGACAATTAAAAATTCAGAAAAGCATTACAAATCGTTCCAGTGAAGCATTAGACAAATACCTCGTAGAGATTGGTCGTGCTCCCCTTATTTCTATAGACGAGGAGATAGATCTCGCTCAAAAAATAAAAAAGGGAGGCCTTGATGGCGAAAGGGCAAAAGACAAGCTGGTTACTGCTAATTTGAGATTTGTTGTTTCTGTTGCCAAGCAATATCAACACCAAGGATTAAGTTTAACAGACCTCATTGACGAAGGAAATATTGGCTTGATTAAGGCTGCTCAGAAATTTGACGAAACAAGAGGATTTAAATTTATCTCGTATGCCGTTTGGTGGATTCGTCAAAGTATTTTGCAAGCCATTGCCGAACAGAGCCGTATCGTACGCTTACCACTAAACCAAGTAGGTTCATTAAACAAAATAAATCATGAGATCAATAGATTTGAGCAAGAAAACCAGAGAAGGCCTTCTATTTCAGAGCTATCAGATGCAACGAACATTGACGAAGACAAAATAGGCCAAAGCATGATGGCTGATGGTCACCATGTAAGCATAGATGCTCCTTTCCAAGAGGGCGAAGACAACACCATGCTTGATGTTATGCCAAGTGGCGAAGATAGTCGCACAGATCGAAAAGTAGACCATGAATCAATGGCTCAGGAGTTAAATGCCGTGCTCAACAAAGTCCTAAAAGATCGCGAAATAACCATCATCAAGGAATGTTTTGGAATAGGATGTCATGAAAAAGGATTGGAAGAAATCGGTGATCAATTGGGTCTTACGCGCGAACGTGTCCGACAAATTAGAGAAAAGAGTATAGCCAAACTACGCGATAGCGGCAACGCAAAAATATTAATGAAGTATTTGGGCTAACCATCTACTATATTATAAGGACAAAGAAACCGTAACAGATGCTCTGTTACGGTTTCTTTATTTATTATTTTCATCAATAAAGATAAAAAAATACTCCATAGAAATATTCCTATGGAGTAAACTGTGTGAATGGTTGAAAGTCTATTAATAGACTTTACAACCACTTCAATTATTTCTTAAAAAAGTCTTTAACGTCCTCATTCAATACCATTTTCTCATCGAAAACGTAAGCGCCAGTCTTAGGACTCTTTACCATTCTAATTACTTTTGAATATGCTCTTCCGTCCGTCGAACCTTCGTGGAGGGTAGCAACCGATTTTTTTGCCATTTCTTTACTTCCTTATTATTTAATCTCTTTGTGAAGAGTCATCTTCTTCAAAATAGGATTATACTTCATAATCTCAAGACGCTCAGGAGTGTTCTTACGATTTTTTGTTGTAATATAACGACTCGTTCCTGGCAAGCCACTATTCTTCATCTCAGTACACTCTAAGATAACTTGAACTCTATTGCCTTTTGCTTTCTTTGCCATAACAATTATTCTCCTATCACTTTAATGTCTTTCCAGTCTACATAACCTTTAGAAACAGCTTGTTTCAATGCGGCATCAAGACCTACTTTATTGATGAGACGAAGACCAGCGGCACTGATCTTCAGGCTAATCCAGCAATTTTCTTCTACATAATAGAATTTTTTGCTGAAAAGATTTACATCAAAACTGCGCTTTGTGCGATGCTTTGAGTGAGACACATTACATCCTATCTGTGCCTTCTTTCCTGTGATTTGACAAATCTTAGACATTGCTATCTTAATTTTTTATTTCCAAATGTTGATACATATTCCAAACAGCTTGCAAAATTACAAATTTTTATCGAAAAACAAAAAGATTTTACTAAAGAATGCTTAGAATTAATGATTTTTTTGTGTTTCCCTCTATATTCCTCCTATTTCGGGAAAGATATTCATTGCATTCGTATCATCGCCATACAACTTTCGATCAGGAAAAGTTTCTTTCATAAACTCATAAAACAAACGAATTGCTTTATTCGTTGCAATAGCTAAATTGATATCTCGTCCAAAGTTTTCAGTCAATTTGAACGTGCGAATATCGTCTTTTGAGCCATACGCAATCCAAATTGTTCCAACAGGATTTTCTGGTGTACCTCCGGCAGGACCAGCAAAACCGGTCGTCGAAATAGCATAGTCACAATGCAGTTTATCGCAAATGCCTTTAGCCATTTGAATAGCCACTTCCTCACAGACAGCCGTTTTTTGATCTATCATATCTTTATCAACACCCAGAAGTTCTTCCTTTATATCATTACTGTATGCAACAATACTGCCTTTAAAATAGTTTGAGGCTCCTGGAACAGAGATTATCACTTCTGCAATTCGACCTCCTGTGCAACTTTCTGCAGTTCCTAATGATTTACCAGAATCATACAAAAACTGTTGTAATTCACGACTAAAAACTTTACTTTCAAATTCCATTCTTTTTCTTTATTGCTTGAATCATTAAGAATTCATTCTCTTGACATTCAGTTGTATCAGTACAACTCATTTTTAACGAAAGGTTACTTTACTGAAGGCCGGTTTATCGATACTACAAAAATCCTTATCCAAGAATTTATAATAACCTGTAATACCTATCATTGCGGCATTATCCGTTGTATAGCTGAATTTAGGGATGTAAATTGTCCATCCGTATTTTTCAGCATGCTCACGGAAAGCATTACGCAATCCGTTATTAGCAGACACTCCACCAGCTATCGCAACATGTGTGATACCAGTTTCCTTAACCGCCATTCTGAGTTTTTTCATAAGAATATCCACTATGGTAAATTCCAAACTTGCAGCAATATCTTCCTTATGCCTCTCAATAAAATCCGGCTCTTCGGCAACCCATTTGCGCAGATTATACAAAAATGATGTTTTCAAACCAGAGAAGCTGTAATCCATTTCTGGAATATTTGGTTCAGAGAACTTATAGGCATGTGGATTTCCTTGTCTGGCCAGTTTATCTATGATTGGACCACCAGGGTATCCAAGTCCCATTACTTTAGAGCACTTATCAATCGCCTCACCGGCAGCGTCGTCAATTGTCTGACCCAACACTTGCATATCATTATAGGCATTAACCTTAACAATCTGAGAATTGCCACCAGAAACCAACAAGCAAAGAAATGGAAGAGGAGGATGATGTTCATCTTCTTCATTTTCTTTAATGAAATGAGCCATTACATGCCCCTGTAGATGATTAACATCTATTAAAGGAATGTTAAGTGAACGAGCAAAACCTTTCGCAAAACTCACACCAACCAATAGTGATCCCATCAATCCCGGGCCACGGGTAAATGCGACAGCGCTAAGTTGTTCTTTTACTATTCCTGCCTTTTTTAAGGCTTGATCAACAACAGGAACAATGTTCTGTTGATGCGCTCTTGACGCCAATTCGGGGACAACTCCCCCATAAGCCATATGAATCGCCTGAGACGCCGTGACATTACTCAACAACACATCATTATGCAACACTGCAGCAGACGTATCGTCACAGCTACTTTCTATTCCTAATATATATATATCTTCCATTCTCTATAATGAATTCCTTCGGTAAACCCCTTGAGACATAAAACAATCAATTATAAAATAGACATCTAATTTGATCCATCGTCAGAAGGTCAAGACCTCAAGTCCATGCTCTGTCATAACAAATGTATGTTCCCATTGTGCACTAGGCTTTTCGTCTCCAGTAATTACTTCCCATCCGTAGGGGTCGTCTGCGTCAATATAAACCTTCCACGTTCCCATGTTTATCATTGGTTCTATGGTAAAGACCATACCCGGAACCAGCAGCATTCCTGTACCCTTATGTCCATAATGTACAATATCAGGTTCCTCGTGAATATCCATACCAACGCCATGTCCACACAAGTCTCTTACAACACCATAGTGATATTTTTCGGCATGTTTTTGAATAGCATGACCGATATCACCTACAAAGCAATAAGGCTTAGCTGCTTCAGCCCCAATCTCCAGACATTCTTTAGCCACCCTTACCAGTTGTTCCTTCTCGGGTGTTGTCTTTCCTATGATAAACATTCGTGATGCGTCAGCATAATATCCGTTCACAATCGTCGTCATGTCTACATTGATAATATCTCCTTCTTTCAGAACATCTGTATCTTTGGGAATTCCATGACAAACCACCTCATTGATACTAGTACATACACTTTTAGGAAAGCCTTCGTAATGAAGGCATGCCGGTATCGCATCATGCTCTTTACAATAGTCCATGCAGATATTGTCAATTTCCTGAGTACTCATACCAGCATGAATGTATTTGGCAACTTCGTCTAATACTCCCGTATTTACAATACCACTTTTCCGAATACCTTCAATTTGTTCGGGAGTTTTAATTAAATCACGCGTTGGAACTTCTTTACCCTTTTCTTCCCAATACATTACTTGCCTGTCCAATTCAGTGATTGGTTGCCCTGGCAAACAATGCCATCTTCTTTTATTATTTTTCAAAATCATTCCTTTCTAAGAAAGAATACAAAAGTACTCTATTAAAAATAAAAACACAAAATATTATTCAATCTTTCTTGGTTCTTGGCTAAAATAATAGGTCCAATCGTAAGGATGATTGACATCAAAAAGAATCATCTGAAACTTCATCAAAGCGACTTGACTGTAAGGTTCATGACTAAATTTGATGATATATTCTTGTCCTTCAGAATCTTGTGCTGTAAACTGGATGCTTTCGATAGAGTCTGTCTTAACTTCTTTATCTATCTTTATCACGGTATAAGATTTACCCTTCACAGTTACTGAAGAATTTCCAGTTTTAACAATATCAAAATCAACAGGACTCACCTTTCCATAATCAAGGGTTCTCATATTTCGCTGTACGGTTGCTATCACATGATACATGCTTTTCTGCGCCAATCCTATCACTGGAAATATGACCTGTAGCAACATGATTATCACTAATTTGTTCATCTAATTCTTATCATTTGAATTTATTAAATTGAAAGGAAGTGCGAATCAATAAATTTTGACCGCCCTTTCCATCTCTCTCTTATCTTCCTTATCCTTTAACGTCTGACGTTTATCGTATTCTTTCTTTCCTTTTGCAAGCGCTATATCAACTTTTGCCCTACCATGTGCATCAATAAAGACCAATATTGGAACAATCGTAAATCCAACAGCTTTTGTTTCTTCCTGCAAAGTTCTGATCTCACGTTTCGTCAGCAACAACTTACGGTCTCTTTTTGCTTCGTGATTAGAAAAAGAACCATAGAAATAGGGGCTGATATTCATTCCTTTCACCCACACTTCTCCATGATTAATGTAACAGAAAGCATCCACAAGAGAAGCCTTTCCAAGCCTAAGCGACTTGATCTCAGTACCCGTCAAAACAATGCCTGCCGTATAAGTATCAATAAAGAAATACTCAAAAGAAGCTTTTTTATTTCTGATTTGAATGGGACTCTTTTTACGGATCTCCTGTTCTGTCTTATTCATCTTTAATTGTTTTTGCGAATTGCTCTATGTGTTCAACAACATATTTAGCAATTTCTTCAGTCCACTTTTCCTCATTTTCCACAAATTCATCGTCTTCATCATCAAAAGCAGGAAACTGTTCAAACAGAGCCATAAACTCTTCATCTGTACAATCTTTTTCAATTTCCCGTCCATATTTATTGAAAAGCTTATGACACTTAGAAACCAACTTAGCCAAATCCACCATCCCCCATGTCTTTAAAACCTTTTCAAATGGATTTTTGAAGATGAAAGGACCATATCCATTATGGATTAATTGCACGAAGCCACCATCCATTACTTCTTCATGAAGAATTTTATAGGCAAGCAAGGTCATCTGGTTTGCATTCAATGCAGACATGTTCTCGCCATTCAGTTCTCCACCGACAGCTTTGTAAATAGCATCTACGACTACATTTATCGTTTCGTCAAAACCCTGTTCTACAGATTGCTTTAACTTTATTTCAGGCAATGTTACTTCTTTCATAAACTGTCTATCGCTTTATATCTTTATTTCAGTCGGTATCATTTTACCCGATAACCGTGGAATATCGTTTTATTTATCTATTGCAAAGATATGCATTTAGTCTTAATAATCCATGAAGTCTTGACGATTTTTGATTGTTCAACACATCAATTCTTGATTTCAAAGATAAAGAAAAAGAGAAATAAAAGAAAGAAAAAATTGTTCGGAACACAAAAACGAGTATATTTGTACAGAATTATCCAAAAACAGTATGAAAGCAACCGAACTAACCTTCCAACAAGTAGAACGAGCCATCCGAAAGATTGCTCAAAAGTTTCCAAGTAAGGAAGAGTCTACCATCATTACAGATATTCATATCAAGATATCACAAGACAGCGGTGAATTGCTTGCTGTGGATGATGACGAAAACGAAATCACCCGGTGTGTCGTAGACGAGTGGATAGAAAACAATGACGAAACGTTCTTTGAAAACGCTACGATTGTGCTCAGGAAAACCCTTAAAAAGCTCCACGAAATGGTTGATGCGATGAGCATTATGAAGCCATTCAGTTTTGTTTTGGAAGACGATGATTATGAAAATATTGCCGAATTATATTATGCTGATGATGATACGGTCATCATTGGCGGGGATTTGATGAACAATCTTGATAAAGACTTGAATTCATTTTTGGAAAATCTTTTGAAAGAGTAACACATAATACACAACATGTCTCCAAAAACGCTGAACAGTTATATTAAAAGTTCTCAGCAAAAATAATACTAACTAAGTTGATTTAACTGTAGCAGAATCATAATCCCTCACATACATCAAAAACGCCACAAGTAGAAACTTGTGGCGTTTTTTGACTTATAGCTTAATCTTCTTTTTCGCCCCTTTGCTTTCATTGCTCATTCTATCCAGTGATGTTACGACATAAGTATATTTGGATGAACCATTAACATATGGCAGCTTATACATTGTATTGGATGTAACAGCTAAAATCTTTGAGGGATCTTCCAAATGAATTTTCTCTCCATTCGCAAATCGGTATACTACATATTTGTTCACGACATCATTCCAAGTCTTTCCTTTCGGCTGAGTCCAGAATAGAATGTATCCATCGCTAGTCCAAATAGGTTTTACTTTTCTAGGCTTTTTGGGACGTTTATGATCAATAAATGGCATTTCAGGTTGCAATGCAGGATACTTCCAGTAATGGTCACGCAACAATGAACCATAATTTCCAACGTTATCAACCACGGCCTTTGCATACCACAAAACAGTACCAGATACATTCTGCATCTGATGATGGAGTTGGAATTTAGCATCCAACTGATGGTTATTGGGATTGTTCGGATCGGCATACTTCACGGTTCTCTCTACATCTTCACCGATATACAGTGGGCGTTTGCTTGCATAACGATTCCACCACCTGATCAACGTATCATAATCTGCACCAGGATTGCCTATTTGCCAATAAAGTTGCGGTACACAATAGTCTACCCAACCATTGTTTACCCATAACAAAACGTCTGCATACAAATCATCATAATTTTGCAGGCCACGCGTATCACTGCCATTGTTTGGGTCGTTTTTTTTGTTGCGGTATATTCCGAAGGGAGATACGCCAAACTTAACCCATGGCTTCTGTTGATGAATTCTATTTCCAAGTTCCTTGATAAAAACATTGACGTTGTCTCGTCTCCAATCATTGATGTTGCTGATACCATTCTTATATTTCTGATATTCCTTGCTGTCCTGGATCGTCTCACCGATAACAGGATAAGGATAGAAATAATCATCGATATGAATACCGTCAACATCATAGCGGCTCACAATATCCTCTACGACCTTATAGATATATGCACGATTATCGGGATCTCCTGGATTAAGGATTAACTGGCCACCATAAGAGAACACCTTATCCGGTTGCCTGATGGCAATATGATTATTGGCTAACGCTGTTGTGCCTTTGGTTTTCGCTCTAAAGGGATTGATCCACGCATGCAGCTCCATTCCCCTTTTGTGACATTGTTCAATCATCCATTGTAATGGATCCCAATATGGATTTGGGGCTTTCCCCTGAACTCCCGTCAGATAACGGCTCCATGGCTCATACTGGCTTTGGTAAAGTGCGTCACATTCGGGCCTTACTTGGAAAATAACGGCATTGATCCCATCTTTTTGTAACTCATCTAACTGGTAAGTCAAATCTCTTTGCATATTGGCTGTTCCAACACCCGTAAATTGCCCATTGATACATTGTATCCATGCACCTCGGAACTCTCGTTTGGAATTGTTGTCGGCAATACTATCCAAAATATGACTTAAAAAGAAAAGTAGTAGAAAAAGTCTACCAAGTGACGTGAGCTTACCCATTAGATTTTTATTTTTTATGCAAAGATAATGGTTGTTGGGTAGAATTCCAAATATATATGTTGGTATCTTTTTTGACATATGTCGGCAAACGACGACTAGAGCATCAACAAACGATCATGCTTTGAAGACATTGCGGTATTGGTTTTTAGAGACTCTTCTGAAAAGTGGGCCATATTGTTCTTCAATATCAATGGTATTGAGCGCCAATGCCATTGCTTTTGCATCACAATTTCGATAATATTGTAGTTGTAGACATTGAAAGGCTTAAAATACCAACGGGATGTAACAGAATAGATTCATTGAATACTTGGTTTTGTATAAGTCTTCACAAGCGTCATGCTGTTCATTTTGTTGAATATTTTCAGCAACCTCTATCATTTTGAGCATGACACCTAAATGATTCTTTTGCCATATAACCCACTATAAGTCGATATTTTTATGTAAGTTTGCACAAAAGAAAAGAACAAAATGGAAATAAAGAAGTCTGAATTTGTCATTTCGGCACCAAACATCAGTGGATGTCCCAATGATAGCAAGTTAGAATACGCCTTTATTGGACGGTCAAATGTAGGGAAATCGAGCCTCATCAATATGCTCTGCAATCATAAGGGGTTGGCCAAGACTTCGGCAACTCCAGGAAAAACATTGCTTATCAACCATTTCATCATCAATGATGAATGGTATCTGGTCGACCTGCCAGGCTATGGATTTGCCAAGCGATCAAAAAAGGTACAGTATGAAATAGACCATATGATCAAGAGCTATATCTTACAAAGACAACAAATGGTTAATCTGTTTGTATTGGTCGATATTCGCCATGAACAGCTCAAGATAGACAGAGAATTTATCGATTGGCTTGGCGAAAACGGCATTCCTTTTTCTATTGTGTTTACAAAAGCAGACAAACTGGGACTGGTAAAAGCTAAGAAAAATGCTGCCGATTGGATGAATCAATTGAAGGATGTTTGGGAAGAATTGCCCCCCTACTTTGTTACCAGTGCCGAAAAGAAGACTGGTCGTGAAGAACTGCTTGAATACATCGATAAAACAAACCTATCTTTAGCATAAATGGCTGCACAAAATCCATATTTGGATGTACAAAATTTAACCAAGTCGTTTGGCGATCTACTACTTTTCAAAGATATATCCTTCTCAATTGCTGAAGGGCAACGTGTGGGGCTGATTGCTCAAAACGGAACAGGAAAGTCGACGTTGTTATCGGTCTTGACCGGAAAAGAAGGAAAAGATAGCGGAATGATTGTGTTTCGGAAAGACCTGAAACTGGGGTATCTTGAACAAAAAAACAATTTCGACCCTGACGAAACGGTGCTAGATGCTTGTTTCAACCATCTGGGAGATCCTCAAAAAATACTGAAAGCTAAGCAGATTTTGACTCAATTGCGCATTGAGAATCTAGATCAACCCATGGGACAACTTAGCGGAGGCCAACAAAAAAGAGTTGCCCTAGCCAATGTGTTGATTACAGAACCCGACTTGTTTATTTTAGACGAGCCGACCAACCATTTGGATCTGGAAATGGTTGTATGGCTAGAAGGCTATCTTTCCAGAGGGAACAAAACTTTATTGATGGTTACCCACGACCGATTTTTTTTGGACCGTGTATGTAATATCATCCTTGAGCTGGATAATCGCTCCATCTACACCTATCGGGGAAACTACAGCTACTATCTCGAAAAACGGCAGGAACGCATAGACAATATGCACGCTGAAGTTGCAAGAGCCAATAATCTCTATCGTACAGAATTGGAATGGATGCGTTCTACTCCTCAAGCACGATCGCATAAAGCCAGATATAGAGAAGACGCTTTTTATGAATTGGAGAAAATTGCCAAACAGCGAATCGAAGATAGGCAGGTCCGTTTAAAAGCAAGTAACGTTTATATCGGCTCCAAAATTTTTGAAAGCCAATATGTATCGAAAGCATGGGATAATAAGATTATTCTGAAAGACTTTTACTATAATTTCTCTAGATTCGAGAAACTCGGCATCATTGGAAACAATGGAACCGGGAAATCAACTTTTGTCAAAATGCTTTTAGGCCTGGTTGAACCTGATTCTGGAAAGTTCGATATCGGAGATACCGTAAAATTTGGCTATTTTTCGCAAGAGGGCCTTCAGTTTGACAATCAACAGAAAGTGATTGATGTTGTAACAGACATAGCAGAAAGTATCAGTCTCGGCAATGGAAAGGACTTAAGTGCCTCACAGTTTTTACAACACTTCCTCTTCTCTCCAGAAGAGCAACACAACTACGTATACAAGCTGAGTGGCGGGGAACTAAGAAAACTGTATCTATGTACTGTACTGATGAAGAATCCAAATTTTCTTGTTCTTGATGAGCCTACCAATGATTTAGATATTCAGACGCTTCAAATTCTGGAAAACTATTTGATGGATTTTGCCGGATGTGTTATCGTCATCAGCCACGACAGATATTTTATGGATAAGGTTGTAGACCACATCCTAGTTTTCAAGGGTGAAGGCGTTATTCAGGATTTCCCGGGAAATTATACCCAATACCGAGAATGGGAAGAACTAAATCCGGCAGAATCGAAAACTGAGAGCAAGAAAGAGAAAGAAGTAACTAAAAGCAATCTGTCTAATGACAAAAAGAAAATGTCGTACAAAGAAAAGCGCGAATTTGAATCTTTGGAAAAGGATATTGAACTTTTAGAAAATAACATCAAAGAGATTGAAACAGAATTGTGTAGTGGTAATTTGTCTATCGATGAATTAACAGAGAAAAGCAAACTGCTACCAACTCTCAAAGAGGAATTGGATGAGAAAAGTTTGAGATGGTTAGCGTTATCAGAATTGGCTTAAATGGGCTTTACATTCTTTATTTTTAGATCATTGTTCTCTTGTTCGGAGCTATTTTTTTTAGGAAAAAGAAGAACGAATTGAAAGAACAAACAAAACAGAATAAAAAAGCTGAGCGGCAAACACATAAACGACTAACAAAGCAGCGACCGACTTAATTCCAGCAGACAAGGCATTAAAAATTTCTGTTAAGGAATGAAATGAGGTGGAAATTAATCCAAAGACAACTGATACACAACAAACGAAAAAGCAAATGACGGGAATGAGACTTTGAGAAAAGCTACTAGGATACAAATCACCGGTTACATTCAACAAAACGGCGTGAGGTGTTAATGTCAACAACCCCATGACAAGCAAAAAGAACACCAAGATATAGATTACGACCTTTATTGCAAACCGCTCTCGATATTCTTTCTTTGGGTGAACAAAAATTGCCTTTTGTAACCCACTTATACGGAATAGACCCAATGCCATGCCACAAAGCACAAGCCAAACCAATACAGGTGAGGATAAATTATGGGCAAATTGACCAAAAAACCATCTAATACCCTCACTTCCCAACAAGGATCTGAAGGCTAGTTGTGGCATCGTGGCAGAGATAAACCACGACAACAAAATGGTCAAAACTTGGCAAACGGCCAAGAAAAATGCCAACCAAGCCAAATATTTATTCTTCATCCGGTTGAAGATTATCAATATCCAAAATACGTAGTTCCACTGCTCTGACCACCAATCTAGTCGCATTGACTCCTACTCCTCCATTTCCATCAGGAAACAATTTCTGAACTAGCTCATTCTGTCGCTTCTCCAAGCTTTTGACACCAAAGGGCATTCCCCTTAAATTTGTAATCTGTTCTTTGGTATATCCCAAAGCCAGATGTCGCAGAAAACGCTCATCGTATTCGTCAATTTCATAATTTACCAAGGCTTCCTGGCGAATTAGTTGATTATTGACGCTCTTCTTGAACTTGGCGACAATTCTTTCCAAGATGGGTTGATTAAAAACCATCTTCTTTCCATCAATGACACTTGCGACATCACCTCTTGTCAGTAACTCTCCACTTTTTAAGATAATGCCATCGCAGCCTGCATCCAATACATCTACCCAAAGTTTTTCGTTCAAGATTTCGCCTGTAAAGATAAGTACCTTTACCTGAGGATAGCTCTGTTTTGTTTGGCGGCAAATTTCTACTCCAACGGTGGTTGAACCACCCAGGCCTAAATCCAACAAGACCAAATCAGGCAACTGTTGTTTGATTAAACGCCAGTATTCAATCTCATTCTCTGCTGTACCTATTATTTCTGCTTCAGGAATTTCGTTTTTAAAAATCCCTTCCGTTCCTTTTAATTCAAGAGGTACATCCTCGACTATAATTGTTTTAAATGCTCGCATATCGTTCTTGTTAATTTGATGTGTATACTAATGATGTTATTTTCATTTCTAAATGCTTGTATTCCGCAGGCACGTGCATTTGTGGCATCGCCAATCTCTCTTACGATTTGCCGACAAAGCATATATTGCATATTAATGGTGTTCGGGGTAAACAAATCTACCATTTCTTTATCAGTTAACACTAAATGTGTCATTTCTACTTCAATGACGGAATAGGGTTCTTCAATATCCTTGTACGACATGTTCAGTTCACCTCCGTTTTGCTCTCTCAGTATGTCAAAAAGATAGTCAAGCATTTCAAAATCTACCTTCACAGTATTTTCAATTTGCCGCATAGCTTGGGCACTCAGCAACACATAAAGCTCCTTGTAATAGGAAGCCAATTCTTCTAAAGCATTGAGATTGTCATCGTTTCCATTGACCATTTTTCTAATTTTAGATGGATAATACATGGTTTCATGCTTTAAAGTAGACAAGCAATTGTCCAACACATTATTGCTGACATAAAGTTTGTCTTTTTCATATTCCATACGACGTAATTCGTCCTCAGACAATTCGATATTCGTTAATTGTTGGCTATCCATTGAAATACGCTGTCTCAATGATTCTTTAATTTGTTCAACAATTTCATTGAGTTTTGGAAACTGAGGATTGAACATTTTTGTATTGAACGTCCATAAATGTTCTATCTTTTCCAATTTATCCTGAGACGAAAAATCACTGAGAAGAATTTGATTGATACCATTGATCTTATCAATACTAAACTGATAGAATACCCGATGTCTGTAATACAGAAAATAGAAAGCAGGAAATATGGAAGCGAATATCAAAGACAAAATAATAACTGAAACATTTTTGTTTGTTTCAGAACGCTGCATTGTCTTAACATATGTACCAAGCGTATTATCTGCACTCAGCTCGCGAAACAATTGAGTATAGACCTTATTATTAAAGGCATACAATTGCCAATCATGCAGTGCCAGTGCAGCAACAGCCACTTCATTTCTTAGACTAAGGATAACATTGTAATTTGTGGAAATGCTATCATGAAGCCATTTTAACTCTGCCGGTAATTTTGTACTCGTCGTGACCAAAACCATGTAATGGTTTCCAGGATGATGTGTATGACGATAGTATTTATTAAGGTAATAAATGCAACTATCGGCAAACGACAACGTCTTTATAAAAGTACCTTTTATGTTGCTATGATAAACACTATCGGCAAAAGCATTAGCCTTAACCAAATCTTTATGATGAAGATTTCCTGAAGATTGTGCAAACCGAGCGGGATGAATGGCCTGAATTTGGTTTTGGTTTGAAACAAATGGCATAACAAAAACAAGGAACAACAAGAATGTTAAACCCTTTTTCTTCAGTCCTTTTGGTAAACTGAAAAACAAAGTGCTACCTTTCCCAATTTCGCTTTTGGCCCCGATTGAACACACATCAAATATCTTGCTGATCTTTTTATACCGATCAATAATACCTTTGCAATTCATCAATCCAAAACCATTACTTACATGAGTCTGATTCTCTCCGTTATTGTATTCAACACCAAAGGTTTTATCCATGATTGGCTTATTAACAAAAAGATTTTGAACTTGCCTTTCATCCATGCCGACACCCGAGTCTTCTACATAAATCATGACATTTTCATTTGATTCTTCAGCATGAATATGTACATATCCCCCAGAAAGCGTAAATTTTTTTGCATTATCTGACAATGTATTCATCATAAATAATGTCAGCGTTTTATCAGCTTTTACAATAGCCTGTGTAGGGTCCACTAAAAGTTTGATACCTTTTAAATTAAAGCTCATCTTGCTCTTCAGCAAAATATCAAAAACATCTTGAAGCGGAAAACTCTCTATTTTTAAGCTTAGGATTCCTTGCCGAAGCTGTATCCAATTGGTCAGAACATTATTATAGTTATTAATTTGATTAGCCAGTTCTGCAATATAATCGTATCTTTCCTGACGTATTTTACAGTCTTCATTTGTCGTTGTCAACCGTTTTATCTCATGTAAGATTCTATCTATCAGCGGGGTAATGCTATTAACAAGCGAAACTTTTGTCCTTTGCTCTAAATTTCTTTTCTTATTTTTTAAAATCTGAAGCTCGGTCAAATGTTTA
Organism: uncultured Prevotella sp.; assembly: GCA_937874345.1. GTDB lineage: Bacteria > Bacteroidota > Bacteroidia > Bacteroidales > Bacteroidaceae > Prevotella. The sequence continues at coordinate 23,292 of CALNBT010000161.1, read as the reverse complement.
TCCTCTTCAATTTCAGAACATCTATTTTTGTTCTTTTCGAGTTGTGTTGCATTATCTATCTTCCATCTTTCAAGTGGTTTCAATAAATCATCAAGGTTTGATGCGAGCTGATCGTTTCTTTTTCTTAATACATAAAAAATGTACAACAACACACAAACAATAACAATCATAAGAACAATTGCCAAAATCATTCTGTTCAACTGAACGGATGAAAGGTTCAATTGCTCTGCTCTAGCCTCTAATTGACGGTCTTGTCGGGTTTCTTCTTGAATATCGAGATAAATATTTCTATTATAATCACTCTTCCGCTTATTGTTGATTGCTGAATATGTCAACGACAATTGTTCGCGGATAGAAGCAACAAGATCGGGGGCTTGTTCTATGGCCTTATTGGTTTCAAGCGCATTCTTAAGACATATCAACGCAGATGTATAATCCTGGATATGCCAGTAACATTCAGCCAAAGTACGGTAGGCACCAGCAACCTGATAAACATCGCCATACTTATTAAAAATATTCAAGGATTTTTGTGCCAAATTTCCTGCCAATAATGAGTCTGGCATATTGTCATTATTAAGATATTGGAAGGAAGGCAAGTTTTCACGAATCAACTTAGTCCGGTATTCTTTTTTCTGAAGATGTTCACTAATTGCTTGCATCGAATTGGCAATCCAGTATGGATAATGAAATTGCCGTGCCAACATATTGCATCGAATGAGATAATCAAATTCAGCTTGATTGATTTCAGCTTGTGTACCATTAACGATAATACCACCAGAACCGATGCTATACAGGTAATTCAAATATTGAGCCGTATCTTGCAGAATCTCTCCTGTATCATCAATTTGATTGATAGCATCAATGGACTGATTCTCAAGCCCAACATAATAAAAATAAGTCGAATTAGTAATATTGAATTCACTCCGTGCATAGATCATTCTGTTTCTTTGATGATTGTCCAGCCCTTTGCTTTCTTCATTTATGCGTTTAAGCCTACTCATCGCACTCTCTCGGTAGACATAGAAGTCCTTGTTTTTAGATATCCTTTGGCATAATCTCATCATCTGAATGTCTGCAATCAACAGTTCTATCTGATTATTTGAGTTCCTTTCCACCAAACGTAATAAAGAATCCGCCTTTGAGTATTGCATCTTAGCAATATGCACAAACGCAAGATTATTAAGTGCTTCAGCATATCCATATCCTATATTATTGACAGTCTTTAGAACTTTATTCGCATAATATTGTGTACTATCAAGATTTCTATATCGAAAAGAATACGCTTTCTCATTCAAGGTATCGATTTGATGTCTTTTTAAATCAGAACAGGATACAATTAACCCAACCAGACAAAAAGTCCAGAGCAAGATCTTCAAATTCCTCGAGAACAAATGCCTTTGGTCAATCATTGAACTTTAAAAATAGATATACCGGTTTACAAAGATAAATATTTTATATCTATGATGAAAGAAAAAGTTGAAAAACAATCGCTATTAATAGGTACGGTTGTTTCCTTAATAAAAGTTTTATTTGTATTTTTGCAACATATTATAACACGTAGTTGAAATATATGACAGAAAAAATTAGAATTAAGGATATCGCACAAATGGCAGGCGTATCAGTGGGTACTGTAGACAGGGTTCTTCATAACCGACCAAACGTTTCGAAGATCGCTTTTGAGAAAGTGGAGAAAGCCTTGAAGGAGATGGATTATCAGCCAAATGTCTATGCCAGTGCCTTAGCTTATAATAAGTCATATACTTTTTACCTAATTATTCCTAAACATGAGTCTGAAGCATATTGGGATGAAATTGAACAGGGCGTCAAAAAGGCAATTGAAATACGAAGAGATTTCTATATTGAAACAGAAATACTGTACTATGAAAGATTTAGCCCAGACTCTTTCCGAATAGTTTGCAATCAATGTCTGTCTTCTAATCCTGATGGTGTGGTAATCGTTCCGTCAACCCTAGACGACACAAGGGCGTTTACGAATCAACTGCATCAAAAGAAGATTCATTTTGTGATGCTCGATTCATACATGCCAGAATTGAAACCTCTTTCTTTTTTTGGACAGGATTCTTTTAAAAGTGGCTATTTTTCTGCAAGGATGCTTATGCTGTTGGCAAAAGATGACAAGCAAGTGGCAACGATGAAGCGCGTTAAAGATGGAGAGGTAACAAGTAAACAGCAAGAAAATAGAGAAGTGGGATTTAAACACTATATGAACGAACATTTTCCGGAAATTGAAATCGTAAATATGGAACTGCCACTGAGTGCTTCAGGAAAAGAATACGACAATATTCTGGAACATTTCTTTACCGATCATCAAGACATTCATCATTGTATCACTTTTGGCTCAAAAGCTCATATCATTGGAGACTTTCTCTTAAGAACCAACCGAAGCGATATCCATATTGTGGGTTATGATATGGTTGAGAAGAATGCAAATTGCTTGAGACTTGGAAGTATCTCATTTCTAGTGTGTCAGCATGCGTTTCAACAAGGATATAGTTGTATTGATACGCTTTTCAAAGTAGTCGTTCTCAAAAAGAAAGTAGACCCAATCAACTACATGCCAATAGAACTTCTAACAAAAGAGAACATGGACTTTTATAGACGAACTCAATTATAATATTCTTCTGAATGATTAGCACAAGAAAAGGTCTTATAGCGCTCAGTCCATTATTGGTATTTATCTTGATTTATCTTGTTACGTCATTGGTTACACAAGATTTCTATAAAATACCAATTAGCATTGCTTTTCTTATTTCATGTATTTACGCAATAATCCTTAATCCCTCACTTTCTATTTCCAAAAAAATTGAAATTTTCAGCAAAGGAGCCGGTGCCAGTAATATTTTGTTGATGATTTGGATATTTATTTTGGCAGGCGCATTTGCGAATAGTGCGAAAGCGATGGGAAGTATCGATGCAACCGTTCATTTAATCTGGAATATTTTACCGGGGAATATGATTTACATTGGGATGTTCTTAGCATCCTGTTTTATTTCGATATCTATTGGGACGAGCGTTGGGACGATTGTCGCTTTAGTTCCTATAGCTGCCGGCCTCGCCCATTCTACAGGTGCACCCGTAGCGATGATGGCTGCCATTGTGGTTGGTGGCTCCTTTTTTGGCGATAATCTGTCATTTATTTCTGATACTACGATTGTTGCAACAAGCACGCAAGGGTGTAAAATGAGCGATAAATTTAAAGTTAACTCTTTTATAGTATTCCCTGCAGTAATTATTTGTATTCTCATTTACATCTTCCTTGGAAGACATAATACCTACATTACTAGTGAAACTGAATTTTCTTTCATCAAAGTGATTCCTTACCTTGTTGTTCTATTGACATCACTTTTTGGTTTGAATGTTGTCGTTGTACTGACTATTGGTATTTTGTTAACAGCTATCATCGGGATTTCTGACAATAGTTATAATATCTTTGGCTGTTTTCAATCTATGAATGATGGCATTATGAGCATGAGTGAATTGATTATTATTACATTATTGGCAGGCGGATTGCTTGAAACAATTCGGTCTAATGGCGGAATAGATTTTATAATTCAAAAGCTAACGCAACATATTCATGGTAAAAGAGGAGCTGAATTTGCTATTGCATTTCTTGTTTCATTAGTTAATGTATGTACTGCGAATAATACAGTAGCCATCTTGACTGTCGGAGGTGTCTCAAAAAATATTGGAGATAGATTTGGTGTTGACAATCGCAAGGCTGCAAGTATTCTGGATACATTTTCATGTTGCGTGCAGGGATTAATTCCTTATGGTGCTCAGATTTTGATGGCGGCTGGGTTAACACAAGTAAATCCAATCAAAATTATTCCACATCTATATTATCCTGCATTGATTGGACTTTCCGCTTTTATGGCAATTCTGTTGAGATTTCCCAAACGATATAGCTAATTCATTATATGTGACCATACTTTACACAAGCTAAAATCAAGTAGAATAATGGACATTATTAAACGAAACTTTATTCATCTCATCTGTTCCGGAGCACTTAATCAATATGTTTCGTTAGAGCCCATGTCTGTTTATAAATGGAAACGACTCGCTTATCTATTTACCCAACAGCATCTTTCTTCAATAGCATTGAAAGGTTTAAAGAATCATCAATTCGACACAAACATCAACATCCCTTTTGAAGTTGTCAAGATTCTGGAAGATCAATCCAAAAATGAATTGAACAACTTGCCATCTTTTCCTCGTTTAGCAAACCCAAGACTAAACAAAAGATTGAAAAGAATTATTCATCACGAACAACATTCTATAGACACTTCTATTGAAACAATACAAATTTTGAATATTCTTATTTACAATGTAAACCACATTCTAAACTTTGGATTATCGTTGAGAGGTATTATTGATTTGGGACACTATCTCCGGACGAGCGGCGACAAAGTTGATTTCGTTAAGCTTGATAGATGGCTTGACCAATTGTCCATGAAACGTATGGCCCAATTACAAGGAAGTATCCTTATATCTGTTTTTAAATTTGATTTAGATGAAATTCCATTTGTGCACCAATTAGAAGAAAATGCCGTCTCTTTGGCAATGTTGAGTTTGTCTCATCTGCAAATAGATTCTTCCAATGAATGGCATTTCAAACAAAGCAAAACAGGATTTGTTAGAAACAACAACGCCGTTATGAAAAAAAGCTTACGACGAAGTATGCGTTATATCAACTATGCACCTATAGAAACAATATCTAATCTTATTTTCAACTTTGCAAAAGGACTTTCTGAAATTGAAGAATAAAAAATCTTATCTATTGGCTGTCTACTGCTATAAATGGGTAATTATTGAATAGAATAATTCATAATATTTGCAAAAAATAGAGATAGGTTTATCTCTTCTTTCTTCTTTTTACTAACTTTGCAAATATGAAAAAAACGATTGCTTGGTTACTTTGCATGTTTTGGGTGACTGTTTCTTATTCTCAAGTATATGATATACAATGTGAAGATACTTGCACTCATATTCACGGTATTGATTTGAGTCATTACCAAGGAAACGTTTTTTGGCAAACTTTAGGTGAAAACACGAAGAATGCTTATGTCTATTTAAAAGCAACAGAGGGTGGAGATAATATTGATCCCCTCTATCAACAAAATATTAATTTAGCTAGAGAACACGGTCTGCAAGTTGGATCATATCATTTTTTCAGACCGAAAACCGATCTAAGTCTCCAATTAAAGAATTTCTTGACACAATGTCGTCCAAGTGATCAAGACTTGATACCAATGATAGATATAGAAACGAAGAGCGGACTTTCAACAGAAGCTTTTTGTGATTCACTTCATAAATTTTTGAAAATGGTCGAGGGTGCATATCACCAAAAACCGTTACTTTATACGTTTACTAATTTCTATAATAATTTTTTGCAAGGACAATTTGATGCTTACAAGCTGATGATTGCCCAATATTCATCAAGTGATCCGATACTCGAAGATGGACGCGACATCTTTATGTGGCAATACACTGGCAAAGGAAGAATTAATGGAATCAATACATTTGTAGATAAAAGCAGATTGATGGGACACCATAGCCTAAAAGAGATAAGGTATCAGAAGAATATCATCCATCATTCTCAACATACTACAGAATACCAATTTAATACTGATTAATAAATATTATATGGCCATTATTAGATGTCCAGAGTGCGGCCACCAAATTAGTGACAGGGCACCCGTTTGTCCCTCTTGTGGGATAGAGATTGCAGGTAAAGTAACCCATTGTCCACAATGTGGTGAAGTTTATTTAAAAGACATGCCTGAGTGTCCCTATTGCCATCATCCCAATCATCTTTTCAAAAGCGATCAAGTACTTGAATCAAAGAAGACAGATGAAGTTACTCCTATAGCCGAACCTAAAGCAGACAGTACAATAATAGCAACTCCCCCATCTGATAATCCTAAAAAAGGAGAGAAAAAGAGTCATACAACACTTATTGTGGCATTAATCTTATCTTTACTATTTTGTGGTGTGGGCTATTTCTTTTATAATTATGCACAGCAATCTCAAGAAAAAGAGGCATATGCATTTGCAATGAGCAGTAAAGACCCTAATGTGCTAGAGAACTACCTCAATAAATATAAAAATGCTCCAGCAGAGCATATTGATTCCATTCAGGCTCATTTAACAACGCTTCAGCAGATTGACAACGACTGGACAAATGCTGTTGTCAGCAACTCTAAGGCCGCTTTGGAAAGTTACTTGCAGAAACATCCTGATTCACCTTACAAAGTTGATGCTTTGCACAAAATTGATTCGCTTGATTTTGTGGCTGTTCAGCAGGCAAACAACTTAGTAGCTTATCAAACATATTTGGCAGATCATCCCAACGGAGAATATGTAGATGAAGTCAATGATAATATCAAAAAGATCAATTCCACTGTCGTACAGCCTGAAGAACGTTTGATGATTAGTTCTGTTTTCAGAACATTTTTTCAAAGCATCAATTCTAAAGACGAAGATGGGCTAACCAGTATGGTAAGTCCTTTACTTTCAAGCTTCCTGGGTAAAAGCGATGCTACAAAGAGTGATGTGATTACCTTTTTGAATAAGCTTTACAACAATAATGTATCTAAAATGACTTGGACCCTTCAAAATGATTTTAATACTGCAAAGAAAGAAATTGGTGATGAAAAGTATGAATACTCCGTCAACTTTTCAGCTAACCAAAACATCGAAAACATAGATGGTACATCTACAACTCAACATTACAAAATTAAGGCAAAAATAGATCCAGATAACAAAATATCTGAATTTAATATGACTCGTATCATACAATAATTTTATCGGATTCTAAATAAAACGAAACAGCCAAACACTCAATGTGTTTGGCTGTTTCGTTTGCAATAAACTTATTTATTTTCTCCATCAGCTTAAAGAAAGTCCTCAAAGTACATACAAAACTTCAATGCTTTAAGGCATAAGTGACGGTCGTCACCACCCTAACCTTTTTCAAATACGGGGTATTGGTGTCACGATCTTCAATTGTAAATTGGCCTTGACTTGCATTTACGATTTTTGATAACTTGCTTTTACTGTTTTCTGCAAATTGTTGTGCTGTGGTCTCTGCATTCGCAATAGCCTCTTGCATCATTTTAGGTTTCATGGCATTGAATGCAACAAATTCATATTTAATTGGGTTTTCATAGCCTCCATCAACAATTGCTACGTCATTTTTCAATAAACTTCCCTGCTTGGCAATAATGCTTCTAATTAATTTTACCTTTTGAGAAGTTACAGTGATTGATGATGTTATGTTATAGCGATGAGGCGCAGGATTGTTATTATAAAGGTTGGCACTCATATCAATCACAGACGGAGCATTGATACTGATTTCATTTTCAGAGATGCCATTATCCAACAAAAATTTTTTGATAATCGTTTGTGTCTTTCCCATCTTATCATATAATTGCGGCAAGTCATCACCAACTTCCTTTGACAATATTGGCCATGTCACTTTATCAGCCTCAACTTCCTTTTCAGCTAAGCCCTTTACTGTAACAGTATTATCTTTATTGACAAAATTATCAATTCCACTTTTGAGACATATTCCCAAGATAACGATACTCAAGGCTAATATCGAAGCCGAAACAATTTTTTCTTTCATGTCAACTCTCTTTAAGTAAATAAAATTTGTTTCGTCAAAGATATAAAAAGTATTTCAATTTTCAAATAATAACAACAAAAGTAAATACCTGTAATTATCATTTTTCAAACCAATGAAATGAAATTGAAATTCTCCTGTCTCTTGTTCTTCATTAAGGATACAAATTAGAACGGCAATCCTACAGCAAAATGAAGCGTAAAATCACGACTGAAATCAGGATATAAAAAAGCATAATGATCTTCTTTGGTCGTGTAAGCAGGATTGACTGCCTTCATACCCATGTCAAGGCGCAAAATGAAATAATCAAAATTAAGCCTTAAACCAAGACCATAAGAAACCGCTATTTGTTTGTAGAATTCATTCAATAAAAACTGTCCCCCTGGTTGATCTTCATAATTTCGCAACGTCCAAATGTTTCCAGCATCGATAAACGCAGCCCCATTGAATTTCCAAAAAAGTTTTGTTCGATACTCAACATTCAGATTAAGTTTCATATCCCCAGTCTGATTAATAAAATCGATGCTTCCATTCGTTCCTTTAAACGAACCAGGTCCCAGCTCACGAACGCTCCATCCACGAACAGAGTTAGCCCCACCTGCAAAATATCTTTTTTCAAAAGGTAACACCGAGGAGTTTCCATATGGATAAGCAATTCCTACACCAGCATGCAAAGCCAGTGAATTATTACTATCAAATTTAATCAGCTGTGTATAGTCAAAATCACCTTTTACATATTCTGCAAATGCCGTATTGAAAAGGGTGAACTGTTGACTGTCGTTCTTCGGAAACGAAAATGCATGGGCAAGCCCGTTCAAAAGGTTTCCTGCTGTTTCTATATTCGCAATAATAGCCTGCTTACCATTATTATATGATATACCAAAACCTAGTTTCATGATCAATAGGTTTTCGTAATTATATCGTAAAATGGCATTAATATTCCCGACATTATCCAAATAGTCATGCTTAAAAGTATCAGATATCCACGGCATGTAAATATAGTTAAGATCAAGCAAATCAAGCCTATAAGAAAGTGGATGTTGAGCATCTGTCCACCGGTATCTAAAGGTATTTGAAAACACCCGTCGGTGAAATTCAGGCCTGTTTTGAAGATTATAACTGATAGAAAACTCAGATGTTGCTCCATTTTGTCGGCGGAAAGCATCGGATAGAAATGGAGCTACAAAACGAGGAAATAGTAATTTTGCTTCCGCACTGTATTCTTGATAATTTTGATCTTTGTAACCTTCCAGACCAGTGATCGCCTCATATGCACCTCTCAACTGCAAACTCAAAACCTCACTTCCCCTGAATAAATTACGATTTTGATATGTAAGCAAACCAGCAGCACCAAAATCTCCAGCGGTATTTGTTCCTTCCGGTTGAAACGATATAGTACTCGGCTTTCGATGGCTCAACTGAATCTCACAATCCAATAAGCTTGTATCCGGTAGTTCCGTAAAACTGATATTGGTATATTTGATTGACTGAAGTCTAGCAAAGTTATTATAAGTCTTCTGCAAATCAGAAGCCGAGAATGGCTCGCCTTCTTTGATGGCCGTATTGTCATGCAGAATAGTGGGCCGAATATGGATTTTAGACCCATCATTGGTTGAAAAATGAATCTTGCTTACGTAGTATCGAGGGTGATTCGTTTCTGGAGAATTACTGGTTATTCTGTACTTAGACAATTTCACGACCAAATTGATTTTATTGTTTTGCGAAGAATCTGCCTCAAACACAATAAAATCTTTATGGAATCTGTAAAACCCACTATCCAATAAAACTTTGGTGATACGGCTCCGTTCTTGGTCCAACAATTGAATTGTGAACATTGAACCACTTTTCAAGCCATCTTTTAAATTTTGTTGCCCATCGAAATGAAGAATATGTTTGATATTCTCATCTTGAATATCATATTTAACAGTACCTATATAATATGGTTTTTGGGGATGAAGCTGATAGATCACCGAAAGTTTCTTTCCTTTTTTCAGGGTGATGAAGTCAGCCGTTGCTCGGAGGTATCCCGCATTCTGCATTGCCGTCTCCAAATCTTTGACAGCTATTTTGGCTAATGTAGAATCGAAAATCACGGGCTTCTCTCCTATTCTTCGAAAGGTGCGATTTATAAATTTTGTCGTATCACGACCAGAAAGAGAATAAACACCCAATGGTATCTTGAAAAGTGAAAACCATTTCGAATTGGGACTTTGCCGGATATAAGGCTTCAAGGACGTGGCATCATATCCTTTTTGATCAGAGTTGATCTTAACTCCTTTCAAGTAGTATTCATTGTCGGGTACAAATTTGGCAACAGAACAAGAAGCCAGGAACAAAACCACAATGAAAAGAAATGATATTTTATAAAATTTATGGACTTGCATATGAAGGGAGAAATGGCTTTTTCATGCCTTTACGACCAAAACACCATTGTGTATCAATTTTAATATTAATTGCAAAGTTAAGAAAAAGGATGAAAGATTTGATAGAACCGGCCATTATTTTCAATATTCGGGTGAACTGAAAAAATAATTTTCTACATCTAAGCCACGCCATATTCGATATTTTTATGTAAGTTTGCAAATGGTATCACATCATATCAAAACACTGTTGTTTATTGACGACATTGTGGTGATTGACTTTTTGCATCCAAACAACAGAAATGATTAGTAAAGCCAAACTTCAATTCATTCGTTCTTTAGAATCTAAAAAAGGCAGAAATGTCAAAGGTTCTTTTGTCGCAGAGACACCAAAGGTTGTTGATGAATTGATGAATGCATTTGAACCCGAGCTGATTCTAGCAACGACCGACTGGCTGGAGATCAACAAAAACAAACTTCTCTCTACCTGTCATTCGTTGTCTGCAGAGAAAATGATTGAAGTTTCGCCAGAAGAATTACGCAAAATAAGTTTTCTTCAGCATCCCCAAAAGGTTTTGGCTGTGTTCAAACAACGGCCTTCAAGCCCAAATGATTTCTTTTTCGAACAGATAACTGATACCCATGACAGTTCGAACTTCCAACCAGAACAGCTGATATTAGCATTGGATGAGGTGCAAGACCCCGGCAATATGGGTACTATTATTCGCATTGCGGATTGGTTTGGAATCGAGAATCTCATCTGCAGTGAAAATACAGCCGATGTTTACAATCCGAAGGTTGTACAGGCAACAATGGGCAGTCTGGCACGTGTTCATGTTACTTATACAAATTTGTCATCGTTCATCGACCAGCTACCTGTCTCGACTCCAGTTTATGGTACATTTCTCGATGGAGAAGATATTTACAAATCAGAACTTTCTGAGAGCGGAATCATTGTGATGGGGAATGAAGGAAATGGAATCTCTCCAGAGATCAGAAATAAGATCAACAAAAGGCTTCTGATACCTTGCTTTCCATCTGACAGAGAAACTGTAGAGAGTTTGAACGTTGCAGTTGCAACAGCTATTACATGTAGTGAATTTAGAAGAAAAAAATATCAACGATCATGATAGAAAATGAATTATATAAGAATCGCAGCATTTCCGGTTGTATCAAAGCAGGATTCTTGCTTTTTTTCTCAAATGTAGCCACAATTCTACGAAAGAACTGGTTGCCAATTATCGTTCTGAGCATTATTTGGGGATTTCAGATTGGATGGTCGTTTGTGGGTGCAAAACAGCTTTTACCATCTTCAGCGAAGGTGTATAGCCTGATTTTCTCCTTTATCCCCTCATTGCTCTCATTGGGTGCTATGATCTGGTTTATTGGAAGAGTTCTGACCATGATCAATGAAAATACACTCAAGGTCAATGTTAAACGGGTTACCTGGGTAATCTTATTCATGTTTTTGACCATGCTACTCGTGACGGTATTTGCCATTAGCTTTCAACAAACGTTAATAGCAACGCAACCACCCGTAAAGGAAGGCGAAATGATTGCTCTCAAAACATATTTTTGGATTTATCCGATTGTCTATCTGGTATTTTGGTTGGGAATGGTACCATTCTCGTTTTCGTCAACGAAATACTGGATTGAACAAAAAGCCCGTTTCAAGAGTACTTTCTTTGGCGGTTATCGAACAGGTATCAAATATTTCGGATTTATCTTCTCTACCACCTTGCTTACGGGATTAATCGTGTCTTTAATCATATTTGTGATGGTTATCCCGCTAATCATTCTTCTACTCTCCAACACGCTTTCCCAAATCGGTGTTATCAACGGCGATCCAGACACTCTTCCAGGATATTTTCCTGTTTTACTTTATGGCATATCCATCCTTACAGCTTTTTTACTGACATCCATCATTGTCATTAAATTATTGATTATGTATTTCGTCTATGGAACTGTTGAAGTTAGAAAGAATGCTCCTAAACACCGACAATTGACCCAAAACGACAACTTACAACAATGAAGCAAAAAATATTATTTATCGATAGAGATGGCACACTGATTGAAGAGCCCAGTGATGAACAAATAGACTCATTTGCAAAACTGAAATTCGTTCCGGGTGTTTTCCGAAATTTAAGTTTCATCTGTGACCACCTAGATTTCAAATTGGTGATGGTCAGCAATCAAGATGGTTTAGGTACTTCTTCCTTTCCTGAAAATACATTTTGGCCGGTACACAATTTTATCATCCAAACCTTCGAAAGTGAGGGTATTTTCTTTGAAAAACAACACATCGACACTCATTTTCCCAAAGACAACTCTCCCATGCGGAAACCTGAAACAGGAATGTTGAAAGAATACATTGACGAATCTATGTATGACTTGAAAAACAGTTATGTGATAGGAGACCGGGAAACAGACCAAAAACTGGCAGAGAACCTGGGTTGCCATTCGCTGATTTTAGGTAAAGATGGCTTAACGTGGGATAAGATAGCAGAAATATTATTTGCTGGTGAGCGAATGGCTCATGTCAAACGCAAAACAAATGAAACAGATATTGAGATAACACTCAATCTCGAAGGAACAGGAAAATGCGACATTCATACGGGGCTAGGGTTCTTTGATCATATGTTGGAGCAGATTGGTCACCATGGGATGATGGACTTGGCCATCCATACCAAAGGCGATTTATATGTTGATGAACATCATACGATAGAAGACACTGCCATCGCCTTGGGTGAATGTATCTACCAAGCATTGGGTAACAAACGGGGGATTGAGAGATATGGATATTGCTTGCCAATGGACGACTGCCTGTGCCAGGTTGCTCTCGACTTCGGGGGACGACCATGGTTGGTTTGGGATGCCACTTTCAAACGAGAGAAGATTGGCGAAATGCCAACAGAAATGTTCTTACACTTTTTTAAAAGTCTCAGTGACAATGCCAAAATGAATCTTAATATCAAGGCAGAAGGTGAAAACGAACATCATAAGATAGAAGGAATCTTTAAGGCCTTTGCCAGAGCGATGAAAATGGCCGTTAAAAGAGATGTTTATCATTATGAACTTCCATCCTCAAAAGGTACATTATAAGAAATATAAAGGACAAAAAATACGGAGCGAATGCTTAAAGTATTTATTTAATAAAAGCCATCTATTTAAATGAACAGATGGCTTTTTTCTAACAAATTCATCAAACTTATTTTTCACATTGTATGCTTCGCCATTGAATTGGCACGAGTTTGCTGTACAAAGTCATGAATATTGATGACCAAAATGCATGCTATTGACCTTCAATATCCTGCATATTGCAAAACTTCCCAAAAGGTGTCGTCATAGAGAAAGACTGACTGTAGATGAATCAAAGAAGTCGAACGGCAAGAATGATACACCTTCTAAATCCGAAAACGATGGTTTTTCGTAGCTTTGCGGGGCGTTTGGATTCCATAACTATCAGTCCCATAAGACCCACCCGGAACACCACGATATTGGTTGTATCTGACTCTGATACTGTTAACATAACCAACCGTTTCGCTACCGCGCATATAGCCATATTTCACGATCGGGTCATGGTAAAATTGTGGATCACTCAATTTCATGACGTACTGCGACACGTCTGACCACCGATAAGGATTGCCTCCATTTTTTTTCGTCAATGCCATGGCATCCCGAATATGAAAATGTCCACCATTGTAGCTAGCCAACACAAAATTCTGCCTTTCCGAAACACTTCTCACATCCTGAAAAAGGCCATCCAAACGTTGAAGATAGCTTGCTGCAGCTGCAATATTGCGTTCGGGATCATTGATGTCGGATAATGGAAGACCAATCTGATCTGCTGTTTTCGGCATAATCTGCATCAATCCCCTTGCTCCAGCCCAAGATTTTGCATTAGGGTCAAAAGTAGATTCCTGATAACATTGTGCAGCCATCAATCGCCAATCCCATCTCACCAGTGGAGCATATCTTCTAAAATGACCGTCATAATGTGAAATAACACCTTTTGAACGATCCAAAACGGGTGAATAAACATGTCTGGTGATACTTTGCGTTGACAACAAGAATGTCTCTTCCTTTTGCATTTGGGCTATCATCTCAGGCTTGAACCAGCGATTTAAGGTATCAGCCAGTTCTTGATTGCCTTTTTTAACAGCCCATTGAGATTTCCCAGTACCATCCGTGGGGCCCGTATATAATAAGTCTTTCTGCCCTTTGGGCAACGGAAAAGCGATAACATCGCCATCACCTTTTTTCAAACGTGAAATCAATTCTGCTGTATCCTTGCAAAGTTCTACTCTGAGAGAGACCCCCAATTGTTGTGCAAACTTTTCACACATGAGAAACTGTAGTCCCATGCCATGACCATGATAATCGTAATATGTTTCCGGACCATTAATCGTCAACATAATCATTTCTCCGTTGTTCACGATGTCATTTAAGGAAAAGCGGCTATCCGAAGCTGCCACTTCACCACCCAAAGTTGATCCCCATGGTGTTTGCTGCTGAGGCTTATCCTTTTGACACCCCCATAATATGATAAGACAAAAAAATAAGAATAAATTACGTATCATTAACTAATCGCTAGTAGACTCAAGTCATTAACAAGGCAAAAATACAACAATTCTTGCATAAGTCGCCACATTTAATTATATTTGCATGATATTTTAAGAACTAATAAGTATTTACATGTTACGTATTGCCGTTCAGTCCAAAGGTCGTTTGTGTGATGACACAATGAATCTTTTATCAGAGTCAGACATTAAGGTAGGTGCCTCCAAACGGACGCTTTTGGTTCAGTCAACCAATTTCCCGCTGGAAGTGCTGTACCTCAGAGATGATGATATTCCGCAAAGTGTTGCCAATGGCGTAGCCGATATTGGCATTGTTGGTGAGAATGAATTTGTTGAACGACACGAGAATGCCCAAATTATTTCTCGCTTAGGTTTTAGCAAATGCCGTCTTTCATTAGCAATGCCCAAAGATATCAACTACCAGGGCTTAGAGTGGTTTAACAACCGCAAAATTGCAACATCTTATCCACATATCCTGAAGACTTTTTTGCAAGAACATGATATTCATGCTGATATCCATGTCATTACCGGTTCTGTCGAAATTAGCCCCGGTATTGGACTCTCTGATGCCATCTTTGACATTGTAAGTTCTGGTTCGACATTGATCAGCAACAACCTGAAAGAGGTTGAAGTTGTCATGAAAAGCGAGGCCGTTCTGATTGGTAATTTCAACATGGATGACGAAAAGCATCAGACCCTTAATGAAATGCTATTCAGATTTGAGGCCGTTAGAAGTGCTCAGGACAAGAAATACGTGATGATGAACGCACCTAAATCCAAATTAAAAGAGATTACGGATGTGCTGCCAGGAATAAAAAGTCCTACCATCATCCCTCTCGCAGACGAAGATTGGTGTTCTATTCATACGGTTCTTGATGAAAAGCGTTTTTGGGAAATCATTGGAAAGCTGAAAGAGCTGGGGGCACAAGGTATCCTTGTTACGCCAATTGAAAAGATGATTTTATAAGTAAACAAGCATCTAAGGAAAGTAATTGTATGAATATTATCAAATATCCAGAACCATCCCAATGGAATGAGATTGTCGAACGCCCACACTTGGATGCTTCGCAATTATCCTCGACTGTAGAAAGTGTTCTGCAGGAAGTTAAGGTTCATGGTGACAAGGCTGTCAAGAGGTATGAAGAGATGTTTGACCATGTGGTCCTCGATTCACTTGCTGTCACAGAAGAAGAAATCAATCGGGCTAAGAACGCAGTAAGTTCAGAACTATATGAAGCCCTGATTCTGGCCCATCATAATATTGAGGTATTTCATACAGCTCAACAATTTCAAAGTAAAAATATAGAAACCTCACCAGGTGTAACTTGCTGGCAAAAAAGTGTCGCAATCGAAAAGGTGGGACTATATATTCCTGGAGGCACGGCTCCCCTCTTTTCAACAGTCTTGATGTTGGCGACACCTGCCAAGATTGCAGGTTGTAAAGAAATCGTACTCTGTACCCCTCCCAACCGCGAAGGAAAGGTAAATCCAGCTATTTTGGTGGCCGCTTCTATAGCTGGTGTACATCAAATCTATAAAATTGGTGGTGTTCAAGCCATTGGTGCGATGGCCTATGGAACTGAAAGTGTTCCAAAAGTATACAAGATTTTTGGACCAGGAAACCAATATGTGATGGCTGCCAAACAACAGGTCAGTCTTCATGATGTAGCGATTGACATGCCAGCTGGCCCTTCAGAGGTATGTGTAATTGCTGATGATACCTGCCAACCAGATTTTGTCGCTGCAGATTTATTGTCTCAAGCAGAACACGGCATTGACTCTCAGGTTTTCTTTATTACGACATCAGAACAGGTATTGGACCAAGTGGCCAATGAAGTAGAAAGGCAAGTGGCGGTGCTTCCGAGACATGATATTGCCTTGAAAGCGCTTGAGAATTCTCAATTTATTCTTGTCCATTCTGTTCAAGAAGCTGTACAACTGAGTAATATGTATGCTCCCGAACATCTGATCATCGCAATGGAAGATTATAACTCAATAGCAAACCTGATTGAGAATGCAGGAAGTGTATTTTTAGGTAGATATGCTTGCGAAAGCGCAGGAGACTATGCGAGTGGCACAAACCACACATTACCTACCCATGGCTATGCGAAGGCTTACAATGGCGTTAATCTTGACAGTTATGTTCGCAAGATTACTTTTCAACATCTATCTGAAGATGGTGTAAAATCCATTGGAAAAGCAGTCGTGTTGATGGCAGAAAACGAACAACTGGAAGCTCATGCCAACGCCATGAGAATACGAATGAACCAAATTGAAGAAGGATAACCGTTGATTGGTGACACCATCAACAACTAACAAGCAAACGAATGAAACCATTAGAACAATTAGTTCGTCCAAATATATGGTCATTAGCGCCTTATAGTAGTGCTCGAAATGAATATAGCGGTCATGAAGCCCATGTATTTTTAGATGCAAACGAAAATCCATATAATAAGCCCTTAAACAGGTATCCTGACCCCTTGCAGTTGGATTTGAAAGAGAAACTGAGCAAGGTTAAAAGAATACCTTCTAACAAAATCTTTCTTGGAAACGGATCCGACGAAGCCATTGACTTAGTTTACAGAATCTTCTGTGAACCTCAAAAAGACAATGTCGTCGCCATCGAACCGACCTATGGCATGTACAAAGTATGTGCCGAAATAAACAATGTTGGTTATAACCCAGTTCTGTTAGACGAAAACTATCAGATGTCTGCAGACAAGATATTGAATGTCTGCAACAAGGATACGAAGGTTATATGGATATGTAGCCCTAACAATCCAACTGGAAACAATCTTGATCGGGAAGAAATCATAAAAGTATTAACCAATTTCGATGGAATTGTCGTTATTGATGAAGCGTACAGCGACTTCTCAACAGAAAAGCCTTTTCGCATAGATCTAGGTCTATATCCCAATATGATCGTACTGAACACCATGAGCAAGGCATGGGGCTGTGCTGCCATCAGATTAGGAATGGCCTTTGCAAATGAATCCATTATTGAACTATTTAATAAAGTAAAATATCCATATAATATCAATTTATTGACACAACAACAAGCGTTGATATCGCTGCAAGATACGTTTGAAGTTGAGAAATGGGTAACGACTTTGTTACAAGAACGTACAAGACTGATTCGAGCATTTTCTGATTTGGACCAATGTATCAAAATTTATCCAACGGATGCAAATTTCTTCTTGGCCAAAATGACAGATGCACCTACTATTTACAATTATTTGGTCAATGAAGGTATTATCGTAAGGAATCGCCATAAAGTTACATTGTGCGAGAATTGTTTACGCGTTACAGTTGGCACGAAAACCGAAAATAATGAATTATTGGCAGCTCTTAGGAAATTATAAATTTAGATTCCTAATCGTTTCTGTTTAGAAGACTTTACAAAGAAGAATCTCGACTACCATTATTAGATAGTCGAGATTCTTCTTTTCTTTAAACGTCACAACCCTGTCCGACTGGGATGATATCTATCCTATTGTATTTAACTTCAGCTAATTCAATGAATATATCTGAATGAAAATTAACTTTGTAAGACTATACATTGATAGCCAACACAGTTTATTTATTGATCATAGCAGCCGAACTGGATTTAATAACGATTCAGTACATCTTACCCAGTCGCAGCCTTTTGGAGTGAAGATAGAGCTGGGTACTGTTGAGGCTATATGTTGAGTCTATAGCCAATCAAAAAGCTGTTGTCATAAAATTAATATCAAGTTCCTTCAGTTCCTGTATATAGGATTCAGAGCGTTTTTGATCACCTGCTCCTAAATAACCTAACCCTAACATATAAAGGCAATGCATTCTTAATCTCGTATCCAAATTATCAATCCATATTTGCATATCAGGTAATGATACAGCAAAATAATCTTTCTGTGATTTATCATAGAAATGTTTTTTACCATAGCTAATCAGTTTGAAGAAACATTTATTGGCTTCATCCTGCCTTCCGAGTTTCGCAAGTGCAAGACCCTGATAATAAATTTTATCTGGTTTTGTATCATTATAATAAAGTGCAACAACAGGTTCTAAATTTCCCTCAGCCGCCTTATTCAACCACATCTTAGCTTTCTCAATGTCACCAGCTCCCTCATATGCACATCCCAAAAGATAATGAATATCGTTTTCTTTTGCACCTTCAAGTTTTCCCTCACCAAGATTTAAAGGATAGATTAAACAGTCTTCCAATAGTTTAATAGCAGACTTGAACTCACCTTTTTGCATCAGTTCTATGGATAATTTCATTCTGCCATATTGATATTGGGCAGGGACTTTTCCTTCACCGCCTTCCCATGGATGAAAAATATGCTTATCAATTAATGACAAAGCCTCCTCATACTTGCCGGTTTGATTTAACAATGTAATTTGAGACAGAAGTAAATCATCACGCTTTGCAATCAGATCAGGAAATTGTTTCAAATAATTCAGTCGATCTTCTGGAGGCCATTGCATTCGTGCATACAGTTGATCTAACTCCATTAATATTCTTGCATCCTTTTTATTCAGTTCAAAAGATTTCTGCATATAGGATAATGCAGTATCCTTTTCATTAAGTTTATTAAAAGAAAGTAATGCTAAATTACGCCATACAAGTGGTGATGTTCCATTATTCTTTGCTGATAGGTTCCAATATTTGCCTGCCAAATCATACTGCCTCTTGTCAAAATAAAGACATCCCAAGTAATATGACGCGTGCGATGAATTAGGATTGTAGGTCATGGCAGCTTCAAGAGCAAGGACATCTTGAGGACGATTAGGGAAACAATAATCACCATTCATCGACTCTGCATAGTCAAACGCTTCAGTTGAATTGCCAACCCAACCGATGTAATAGTAGGTCATTGGAGTTGATACACCGTCTGCTATTGACATTTTTAGAATATTGATCGCATTTTCCTTTTGCCCTGAATCTATATATTCTAAAGCTAGTTCTATATAATTTGAAGAAGAGCCTCTCAACAGTTGCTTCAGTTCGTTCAAATCGCTTTCTTTCTTCGTGATAAGGTAACGTTCATACAGGCAACAATCATTAAACTTGTCAAAAATTAACGACTCATCACAAAGCTTTAAAGCCTCCTCTTGCCTGTTTAATAAGCGAAGTACTGATGCCTTCATGGCACGAGCCTTATGGTTATGATAATGATTGTTGAGGCATCGGTTCAACTCATCTAATGCATCATCTAATCTTCCTTGAGCAATTGAAATCTTGGCAGCTTCAAAATAACCTGCATCTGCCCATGCTTTATTCCAAGTAGACTTCCAGAACAGCTCATATGCTTCATGGAGTTGTCCCTGATATTTCAAGGCCAAAGCCAAATTGTATATGGGCTCTCCATCATAAGGATTAGGATTGAATTTGGTTATGACCTTTACCGCTGTGCGTAGGTACTTTTCGGCCAATTCAAAACGACATTTACGTAAAAATAACAATCCCATCGCATTATTACATCTGTAGTCAAGTGGATCACGTCGCAAAGCTTCTTCATAATAATCCATAGGATTAAATGTAGCATGTCGATATTGTTCTAGATGTAAACCTGTTAGATATAGCTGTTCGCAAGATTTAATTTCCTGAGGACGTTGTGCAGCAACCGCAGCATCAGGTATAGGCCGGATGTCGTCTGGCTCAGAGTGCCAATATAAATCAAGCTTTTCTCCATTCTCATTTACAATGAATAAATACACCGATAGAGAAGAGAATTCAGTCCCATCAACCGATAATTCTTGATCAAACAATTTTTCGGGAGAAAGAGTCAAGCGTTCGTTATAATGAATGTTATCCTCATCATCCTTCACCAAAATACGAAGTTTGATATCATTCGTTGCTTGAACACGAAGACGCACGCGCCCTAAAGTAATCTCTTCAATATTCATGATAAGATTATGCGATGCATTTTTTACAATTCCTAATTCTCGATACGGCATAAAGTACTGCGTGAAAACTTTTTCCTCATATGGCATCAACCATGAGAAATCAGGTTGATTTTCCGTATAGACACCGGCCATAAGTTCTATGTATGGACCATCTTCATCAGTAAGATTATGATCCCATGCCTTTCCGAAATCACCTTTCCCCCACGTCCATTGTTTCTTACCTGGTGAAAAATGGTGTGATGCAACGTGTAACATACCACCTTGACTATCATTCTCATACCCTCCGACAAAGTCGTATTTAGAGTTAACAGCCATATAAGATGTTGGTACTTTTATATTTTTATAATTGGATATGTCCACACCTGCAGAATAATCCATCTTATAATATGTACCTGTAGCTATTGGAAATGTAGAAACATCTCGCTTCCCATGATCGAAAACAGCGTTGACATCCTGAGGAAAAACACTTTGGTAGTCATCATTAACTGCTACCGCAGGATTTGCCCACCAAAGAAAGGTTTGTGGAACATCTGTACGATTATAGAGTCGACCTTTTATTTCTAAATAGGCACTATTAGGATGTAACGTAAATCCTGCCATACCTTTTTGATGAAACATTCGCTCAACCTCACTTACCCACACTGTTACAGATCCGTCTTCAAATGTTTCAATGCTTGAATCCACAGGCATAAATGTTGATGGACGATGGTGTTGTGGCCAATTAAATTCGATACCACCCGAAATCCAAGGACCAGCAAGACCAACTAGAGCAGGCTTTATCACATGATTATAATATACAAAATGACGTTTTTTTATCTTATCATAAGCCATCTGTATTCTACCTCCTAACTCAGGTAGGATCATTACCTTGATGTACTTATTTTCAAGCCAAATAGCGTTATAATCTATTGGCGTTTCCTTGTCAGAGATAGACTCTATCACAGGATATGGGTATACTACCCCTGATGAACCTTGATAAACTCTATTTTCCATAAACATTGGAGCTTTTTCTGGATGTCCTATTCCGTAGGTTGGAATTGTAACTTTTTCTCTCCAAGCTTTTACTTCTAACATATCACTCTTATATATTTAAAATTTTATTCATTGTTATTCAAACGAAAACACATATTGGGTAGTCAATGTAAAGCATTACTGTCCAACTGTACCAATCAACTTTTCTTCAATCTCTTCTAATGATTTATCCTTAGTTTCAGGAAGTTTATGATATAATACGATAAAGCTAATACCACAAATCAACGAGTATATCCAAAATGTTCCCCAACTGCCTAATGACGCGTTCAGCAGGGGGAAGGTATATGTGAGCGTGGTTGAGCCAACCCATAAGGAAAACGTACATACAGAAACTCCCAACGCACGCATCTTGTTTGGAAACAATTCTGATATAAGCACCCAAGTACATGGACCTAATGTCAATGCATAACAAGATATTGCAGATACGACAAGGATAATCATAAATATGCCAGATACATGATAGAAATAGCATACACCCAACAACAAATAAAGTACACATAATCCTATCGCGCCTATCAACATTAACAGTCGACGACCTAAACGGTCCACAACCAATATAGCAATAATCGTTGAAACAACATTCGCTATTCCTGTTACCACAATATTCAGGAACATATTGTTAATGGTAAACCCAGCACTTTGAAAAACCTCTTGTGCATAATTAAAAATAACATTTGTGCCACTCCATTGTTGAAAAACAGCAATAAATATTCCTAGCAAAATAATCCTCTGATAAGGTTTCTTAAAGACTTGACCCAAGCTGATATGGTGTTTATCATTACTCGCATCCATCGTATTCTTGACACTATTTAATTCTTGAGATGCATAATCAGAACCGCCAATTCTTTTTAGAATTCCAGAAGCAGCATTTTCTCTGCCTTTCATAATCAACCAACGCGGAGATTCAGGAATAAACAATGATAAAATCATAAAAATTCCTGCAGGAAATGCCGCAGCCCAAAACATCCACCGCCAGGCTATTTGTCCATTCCAAGAATGTAAAATGTCGGCAGCTGTGTATCCGTCAGGAATTGGCTGTGCAATAAGCCAATTTACAACTTGTGCACTTAAAATACCAATAACGATAGCCATTTGGTTAAGAGAAACTAATCGTCCACGAATATTAGACGGAGCAACTTCGGCAATATACATTGGGGATAGACCAGAGGCAAGTCCAATGCCTATTCCACAGAAAAAGCGGAATATCAGGAACATAGAAAAGGTCTTTGCCGCACCTGTTCCGAAGGAAGAAGCTAAAAACAATAAAGAAGAAACAACAAGAAGCCATTTTCGTCCCATCTTGTCTGCCAAGGCACCACACACCATCGCCCCGATCATACATCCAATTAAAGCGATAGCCATTGCTAATCCTTGTAAAGATTGTGAACTTTCTATATTAAAGAATAACTCATAGAAAGGTTTAGCACCACCAATGACAACCCAATCATAACCAAAAAGTAGACCTCCAAGAGCAGATACAAGACATATAAAAAAAAGATAATAGCGATTCATTTAATTCGTTTTTTAGATGATAGATTTTAAATTCCACGGCAAAGTTAGAAATTCTATAGATGGAAATTAATGAAAATAAATTATAATATAGTGGACAATTCAACTATTATTATTATTTTCGCAAATGGATTTAAATTATTAAATCAACCGGTTATCTTAAAATTTTAATCATATGACTATAAACGCGCAAAGTCATGAAACGTAGAAAAGGATTTAATGGTGAACTTTCTATAGTTTTGCCCAGAGTTATTTTAGATTGGGAGCAAAATGA
>CALNBT010000160.1 GCA_937874345.1 uncultured Prevotella sp. | reverse complement strand
GCTCAGACGGCATGCAGACTGCCAAGTCTATCTACTTCCCCGGCTCACAATTTCCTCAAGTGTATGAAGTAGACTTGCAAGCCGACCGACCAAAACTGTTTTCAGCTGTGAATATGGAAGACCTGAGCATCAACCAGAATGGGGATATTTTGTACCAAGATAAGAAAGGTTATGAAGATTTGTTTAGGAAACATCATCAATCGCCCATCACAAGGGATATCTGGATAAACAGAAAAGGTTCGTTCACCAAACTGACAACATTCAATGGCGAAGACCGTACCCCACGATGGGCACCTGACGGAGCATCATTTTACTACCTGAGTGAGGAAAGTGGATCGTTCAATGTCTATCAGAGAAATCTGGAAGGAACCGAGAAAACGCAGCTCACGAGCTATACAAAACACCCTGTTCGCTATCTGTCGGTAGCTGCAAACGGTACCATCTGCTATGCTTACGATGGTGAAATCTATATCAAGAAGAATGGACAAGAGCCACAGAAAGTAAACATCAGCATTGCTGCCGACCGCAACGACATTGATCTGGAAAGACAAATCAAGACATGGGGAGCAACGGAAATAGCTTTGTCACCTAACGGAAAAGAAATCGGTTTTGTACTGCATGGCGACGTATATGTAACGAACATTGAATACAAGACCACAAAACAGATTACTGATACCCCGGAGCAGGAACGGAGCATTGATTTCTCTCCCGACGGACTGGCCATCGTTTACGATTCTGAACGTGGCGGACTGTGGCAGATCTATCAGACAAAGATGAAAAACAAGGACGAGAAACAGTTTGCTTATTCAACTGACTTGGTTGAAGAACAAATCGTGAAATCGCCGTACACATCATTCCAACCAAAATATAGTCCTGACGGCAAGAGCATCGCCTTTTTAGAAAGCCGAGGAACCATCAAGGCTATCGACGTCAAGAGCAAGCAGGTAAGAACGCTGATGGATGGAAAGTATGTCTATTCGTACAGTGATGGTGATATTTGGTTTGAATGGAGCCCGGACAGCAAATGGCTGATATCTAACTATATCGGAACTGGCGGTTGGCAAAATCAAGACATAGCTTTGATCAATGCCGATGGTAACCAAGAGATTCACGACCTGACGTTGAGCGGCT
>CALNBT010000159.1 GCA_937874345.1 uncultured Prevotella sp. | reverse complement strand
TCTATATTCTTTAGCCGTCGTCGTAACTTTCCTCAACATCTGGCTGCTCATCGAAAGCATGCAATAAAAAAAATTGCCTGTTGATGTGTTTTATTGTGCTATACGTACGAAACAGGCAATGCCCCCTTCTCTCTGGGAACTAATATATTACTGCCATCGGCAGATTTATTTGGAAAAAGATTTATAGAACAATTTGAAATAATGTAACCTTACCCCCACAAAAAGGCATTTCAATATACTGACTAACTTAAAAGCAATGCAGCACACCCGAGGATACATTTCATATGAATGTGGATATGAATAGAGATGGGATAGTGATAAGATTACACCTAAAATTGTGATTGCAAATCAAGAAATCCATTTTCTAAAGAACCAATCGTGCGCTATTTACAAAAGAACATCTATCATAAACTCAAAATAAAAACATCAACAACTTAACCAAAAAACAATGAAAAATAAATGTTGGATTTTCATCGCTTTGGCTTTTACCCTACAAATAAAAGCCCAAACAATGACAGAATGGGATAATGTAAGCATTACAAATCTTAATCGGGAAGACGCTCATGCCATTGCTATTCCTTTCGGGACCGAATCGGATCTCAGAGAAAACAATATCGAAAAATCTCCATATTATGAAAGTCTTAACGGCGTATGGAAATTCAACTGGTCACCGGATCCGTCAAAAGTTCCGGCCAATTTCTATTCTGCTAATTATGATGTAAGCGGGTGGGACAACATAGACGTACCCATCCCTTGGCAGGTATATGGAGTTCACAATGGAAAAAATTGGGACAAACCTCTGTATACCAACTTTAATTACCCGTTTACCTATACAAGCACATACAGTGTTATGGCAGACCGCCCCTCAGACTGGACCTACAATAATAACATGAAAAATCCGGTTGGCTGTTACCGGCGTACGTTCACTATACCCGCTTCTTGGAACGGACGCGACGTATACGTACGTTTCAATGGTGCCGGACATGGCTATTATATATGGATTAATGGACATTTCACCGGATTTGCAGAAGACTCGTATCTGCCTTCTGAATTTAAAATTACCGATTATTTACAACCCGGAGAAAATTCTATATCGGTACAAGTTTATCGGTTTACCAGTGGTTCGTTCTTAGAAGATCAAGACTATTGGCGTTTAACGGGTATCACAAGGGATGTTTTTTTATGGTCAGCGCCAAAAACCCAAATTCGTGATTATTTCTTTAGAACCAATTCACTCTACAATAACAACACTTCGGCAATCGTAAGCCTCAATTACCAAGTTACCGGCAACGATCTCAGCAACGATTCTATTGAAGCCAAAATCATGGATGGAACAGCTGTTATCTCCAAACAAGTAAAAATGGTTTCGCCAACAAACCCATCGGGAGCTATCAGTGCTATCATCAACAATATTGAACCCTGGAGCGCTGAAAGTCCAAAACTATATGATTTGGTTCTCACCTTAAAAAATGGAAATAACATTATTGATGTTCGAGGAGGAAAGATAGGATTCAAGACCGTTGGAATACGAAATGACGGTGCTTTGCTGATTAACGGAAAGCGTATTATCTTTCATGGTGTAAACCGTCACGACTTCAGTCAGACAAACGGGCGCACCATCAGTAAGGAAGAAATGGAAAATGACATCTCCTTAATGAAACGTTTAAATATCAATGCCGTACGAACCTCCCACTATCCTAATAATCCCTATTTCTATGACTTATGCGACAAATACGGAATATATGTTCTTGCAGAAGCCAATTTGGAATGTCATGGTAATCAAGGACTCTCGTCGGTAGAACTTTTCAGGACCCCGATGGTAGAACGCTCTCAGCGACTTGTAAAGACGTTTCGTAACCATACCTGTATCTTTATGTGGTCGGCTGGCAATGAAAGTGGAAATGGAAACAATTTCCAATATGTCATTCAAGCCATCAAAACGCTTGATGCTACACGCCTCACCCATTATGAAGGAAACAGTCAGTGGAGTGATGTCAGCAGTACGATGTACGCAAGTTACAAGGACATAAAAAACATCGGAGAGTCACGGTTAAAGGATTACCAGGCCGGAAACAAACAGCGACCACATATACAGTGCGAAAATACCCATGCAATGGGAAATGCAATGGGTAATCAACGCGAAATGTTTAATCTCTATGAACAATACCCGGCACTCACCGGAGAATTTATTTGGGATTGGAAAGACCAGGGCCTGCAGATGCCGGTACCCGGTAAACCCGGAACCTATTATTGGGCTTACGGAGGTGATTTTGGAGATAAGCCCAACGATAATAACTTTTGTTGCAACGGTGTTATCTTGCCGGATTTCTCGCTTTCGGCAAAAGCCTATAATGTGAAGAAAATATATCAGCCGCTCGATTTTGAGATGAAAGACAGTCTTGCCGGCGTCTTTACCCTGAAAAGTAAACTCTCTCAAAAAACGCTTCAGGATCTAGATGTCAGCTATTCCATTTTAGAGGATGGTATGGTTGTTAAAACCGGAAAACTTAACGATTTTTCTCTTGCCCCTGCCGATAGTATGACGGTAACCCTGAACGATTTTCCCGCATTCACAAAAGACGGTGCAGAATACTTTATACGCTTCTCTGCCTGCCAAAAAGAAGCAACATTATGGGCCCCGGCAGGTTATGAAGTTGCGTCTGAAGAATTTAGGTTGCGCAATGCCATCCAAAAAGAAAAATGTCCGTTAGGACAAACCGAAATAGATGTAACGCCTTCAACGGGCGGGTATACCGTTACAGGGAACGACTTTTCTGCAACGTTTAAGAACGGAACCTTGAGCCAATACATTTACAAAGGCACTCCCGTCATCATAACACCACTAAAATTTAACGCCTTCAGAACACCCACAGACAATGACAAAGCACACGCAGAAGCATGGGATAATATGGGCATTCGTTCGATGACACAGGTACCCGGAACATGGACCGTGAACAAAGCCGATGATGGTAAAAGCGTAACACTGACAGCCGTTAATGTATACAACACAACATCATCTATGTCGTTTACAGCCAACATGGCATTCAAAATCCTTTCCAACGGAATTATCCAAGTCAATTCAATCGTTGATCCGAACAACAAAGGTGTAGTATTGCCAAAGATAGGTTTCCGGTTCGAAATGCCAAAGGGTTTCGAGCAAATGAAATGGTTCGGTCGTGGTCCATGGGATAGCTATGCCGATCGCAAAGAATCGGCACTGACAGGATTATACCACAGCACCGTGACAGACCAGTGGACCAATTTTGTTAAACCGCAAGAAACGGGAAATAAGGAAGAAGTAAGATGGATGTGCTTGAATAACGGAAAAGTAGGTGCCCTTATCATTGCCCCGCAACAAATGGCCACCACCGTTGGGCACTGGAGAGCAGAAGATTTATACATCAATCGAAATAACCGGATAGCCCATCCCTACCAGGTTCATTTCACAGACAGCAGCGTTGTTAGTTTGGATGCCCGAAACAGAGCGTTAGGAAATGCAAGTTGCGGTTCGGATGTATTGGATAAATACGAACTCAAGGCTGCCAAAACAACTTTTAGCTTTATGATTATGCCCGTTGACAGCGATTTCTCTGACAGCTGTTTAACAGCAAAAGCCCGTGTTTCATCCCTCGCCTGCTCACCCGTTCTCGTTCATCGTGAGAAGAATGGATACGCCACGCTCACGACACAAACGCCGGGAGCAACCATCTACTACAGTGTCAACAACGCACCTTATGCAGAATACACTTCACCGGTAGATATGATCAATGGTGGATTGCTAAAAACCTATTGCACCAAAAGCGGTTTGGATGCAAGCATGGTGAATGAAGAGTCACTCAATATGTTTGTTGATAAATCTGTTTGGCGGGTTGTCAGTTACGATAGCAGACAAGATGAAAACAACAAGGCCGAAAACGCCATTGATGATGATCTCAATACCATTTGGCATACCCAATGGAGTCCAAGTCAACCAGAATGTCCTCACGAGATTGTTATTGACATGAATAAAACCTATGTCCTGAATTCCTTTTCCTACAATGGAAGATTGGATGGAACAAACGGTCATGTCAAAGATTATGAATTCTATGTAAGCAACAGTCCTGATATTTGGGGAGCTCCGGCAGTAAAAGGTACTTTTGAAAATAATTCAGACGAACAAACAGCGATTCTCACAACCAAGCCAACGGGGAGATACTTCAAAATAATTGTCAAATCAGTCTATGACAACAACCCCTTCGCCTCCATGGCAGAATTAAACATTGCGGCATCCGCCGAGGTAGCCCCAATTACGGACAACAGAACCCCCGTTTCCACCAATGCAGTGTATTATATAAAAGAGAATTCTTCTAACAGATACCTGCACTATTCGCCTCTCACATCCGCTACCGAAGGCCATTACTGCTTGGGAAACGGAAGTCCTGCTGATGATTCCTATAAGTTTATCTTTAATAAAACTGCCGGATTTACATCATTCTTTTCTCTTAGTTCCCAAAATATGTTTATGGGAGGAGATGCTGCCAATAATGCCTTATGGCGAATTATTGGTCAAAGTTTCACCTCAAACAAAAACTGTTGGATTCAAATAGAAAATCAACCCAATGACTCTTACAAACTTAGAGCCGCCTGGCAAAGTGATAAATATTTTAACTTTGACAGCTACGGATACAATTCTTATGTTTATAGCGACAAATCATCCGGTGCCACTTTCTCTTTGGAAGCCGTTGTCACAGATATCCAATCTGTTCAGCCGTCATCCGGCATAAAGGTTTGGCCTTTATTGTCACATGGCACGATCATGGTGGATACACCGAAAAAGGCCTCAATCTATATCATGGATTCACTTGGGCGTCAATGCGGTATATATCCGTGCAATATGCATACAACAATCAATATGGCTTATCCAAACGGATTGTATCTCATTCTTGTAAAACCGGATGATTCAACTGCAAGCGCTAACTATAAAGTGTTATTATCCCGTTAATGCAATTGTTTCGTATCGCACATTTATTTTGGTTTCAAAAAATAGCCGAATAAAATATTCGTTATCCATCTACCACTCCACCAAACAATTGTTTGGTGGAGTTAATCTAAATGGGTGTCTCATCCTAAGACGAAAAGTCCCGAAAGCCACAACCTCTCATCGGTTTATCCATGCAGCTGGAATTCATTCAAAAGAGAATATTCACCAGACAAATCAATGGTTTACATAAATGCTCATCGGCACTCATCAACAGAGAGAACAGCCGCTTGACAGTTTGTTTGCCAATCTCGTTTTTGACTTACATTTTGCTTTTTCAAAAACTTCGTTAAAATCTTTCAAACAGCAACATAAAATGTCGTGTCTGCTTACTTTTCGTCTTTCCCAGCCCGTTTTTAACACCTCGTTTTCCAATCTATCCGCTATTGATACCTTAAAGAGCCACTTTTAGTATGCCATAGAGACTGTTTTGAGCATCGAAAAAGCTTTTATTGACCTGCAATAGCACCCCTAATGATCAGAAAAAAAAATTAAACGTTTGGAAAATTTATGGAAAGTAATTGATAACGAACGCTTTACGATTACCTGTTTAAAACAGCGTATTTGAACAGAATTTAACTTCATTGAAAAGCAACGCCGTATCGAAAGCACTTGCACTAACAAAAAGAAATGAAAAAGGGAACTTTTGCATACATTTTTGTCAAGACTTCAAATTCCATTCTTCCGTGTAGCAGGTTCCCCTTCTTATTCCCACACAGTAACGTTGCATGCTTGTGCAAGGACACAGCATAAACCAACATCACCCTTTCTGTTGAAAAAAAACGGACAAACGATAACGGCGTTAGTGGTTATTTTCTTTGATTTGGCGCTTAAATGTCTATTCTCCAAAATCTTTCAACACAAATCTTGTTTTGTTGAAGTGGATAAGAGCACCCGAAAATAAGTCGATAATTTGGCTATCTCTAACGATTCTGTTACCTTTGCAAAGATAAAAAACACCGTGAAAGATTGTTTATCATTTTGAATGACGATTGATTCACCCCATTCCAACAGATAAGAATGATTGTTTGCATTGCAGAGAAACCCAGCGTGGCCAAAGACATCGCGCGCATCATCGGCGCCACCAGTCCGAAAAACGGATACATGGAGGGCAACGGTTACCAGGTTACATGGACGTACGGACATCTGTGTTGCCTGAAAGAACCCAATGACTATTGCGACAACTGGAAACGGTGGAGCCTGGCTGCCTTGCCCATGGTTCCTGCTAAGTTTGGCATCAAGCTCATCAGTGACGATGGCATCAAACGACAGTTTGCCGTCATCGAGCAACTGATGCAGAAGGCCGATGGCATCATCAACTGCGGTGACGCCGGTCAGGAAGGTGAACTCATCCAGCGATGGGTGATGCAAAAAGCCCATGCTACCTGTCCCGTGCAACGCCTGTGGATTAGTTCGATGACCGACGAAGCTATCCGTGAGGGGTTCAACCAGCTGAAAGACCAGAAATCTTACGAACCGTTGTACCTGGCGGGACTGTCGCGTGCCATCGGAGACTGGCTGTTGGGCATGAATGCTACACGGTTGTATACGTTGAAATATGGCCGCAACCGCCAGGTGCTGAGCATCGGACGTGTGCAGACACCTACCCTCGCCTTGATTGTCAACCGTCAGAAAGAAATCGATAATTTCAAGCCCGAACCTTACTGGGTGCTGGCAACCATCTACAGAGAGACCACCTTCACGGCCACGAAAGGTCATTTCAAAACCCGCGAAGAGGGCGAAGCTGCCTTCCAGACCATTGCCGGCAAGCCGTTTACGGTTACCGACGTTCAGAAGAAGAAAGGCACAGAAGCCCCTCCACACCTCTACGACCTGACCTCGCTGCAGGTAGACTGCAACAAGAAATTCGGTTATTCCGCCGAAATGACCCTCAATCTCATCCAGAGTCTTTACGAGAAAAAGTT
This sequence comes from uncultured Prevotella sp., assembly GCA_937874345.1. Taxonomy (GTDB): domain Bacteria; phylum Bacteroidota; class Bacteroidia; order Bacteroidales; family Bacteroidaceae; genus Prevotella. The sequence continues at coordinate 26,184 of CALNBT010000159.1, read as the reverse complement.
CACCACCTATCCGCGTGTCGACACCCAGTTCTTGTCAGACGATATCTATCCCAAGTGTCCAAACATCATGAACGGACTGTTTCAGACGAAGATACAGAGCCAAAATGTTTATGCTGATCTGGTGAAACCGCTCGGTGGCAAACCACTCATCAAATCGAAAAAGGTATTCGATACGAGTAAGGTTACCGACCACCATGCCATCATCCCGACCGGAGTACCTCCTGTAGGATTGTCGGATATGGAACAACATGTGTTTGACTTGATCGCACGACGCTTTATTTCGGTATTCTATCCCGACTGTCAATTCTCTACGACCACAGTCTTAGGACAGGTAGTAGACATCGAGTTCAAGGTAAGCGGCAAAGAGATCTTGCGCCCGGGATGGCACGTCGTATATACAAAAAACGATGCAAACGATGAGGATGACGATGATAAGAAAAGCGAAGATGACCGCACCCTGCCCACGTTTGTCAAGGGCGAGAGCGGCGAACACCTGCCCACCCTAACCGAGAAGCAGACCGCCCCACCGAAATATTACACCGAGGCCACCCTGCTGAGGGCGATGGAGACCGCCGGAAAGTTTGTTGATGATGACGAGTTGCGGGCAGCACTGAAAGAGAACGGTATTGGACGTCCTTCGTCGAGGGCAGGCATCATTGAGACCTTGTTCAAAAGACATTTCATTCGTCGCGAACGAAAGAACCTGCTGGCTACCCAGACAGGCATCCAACTGATTGACACCATCCATGACAAGCTGCTCACCAGCTGCGAGCTGACGGGTATCTGGGAAAAAAAACTGCGCGATATCGAGCATCAGCAATACGATGCCTACAAGTTTATTGAAGAACTGAAGGCACAGGTTACCCGCATTGTCGACGAGGTACTTCACGACAACAGCATGTTGTCTATCGGACCATCCGAGACACCCTCAGACAAGCCAAAGGCCAAAAGTAAAAATACAACTCGGACAAAGACGCCAAAGGCTGTTGCCAAACCGGCTGCAAAGCCTGTCGAACCAACATCAACAACCCCATTAAAAGCCGACGACAGTATCATCGGGACCATTTGTCCGCTCTGCGGTAAAGGCACCATCATCAAAGGCAAGACGGCATACGGTTGTTCCAATTGGAAAAACGGCTGTGGATACCGCGTGGATTTCTGATGAAACAAAGTCCCTATCAAACAGTCGGTATGCAATATTTCAAGGCTGTTTTCGTTGTATTGGCATACAAAGATCGTATCAAACAGCATGCATAATAAACATATTCTTTCGTTATTGGCTCTTTTCATCCTTCTTCTCATGGGCTGCGGTGCAGATAAAAACATGAAGAAAGGTGAAGAGTACTTGGCCATTGGCGAATATTTCGACGCTGCCAATCAATTTAAGCAGGCCTATCGCAAGACACCAACCAAGGACAGACCTGTTCGCGGACTGCGAGCGCTCAAGATGGCCTACTGCTACGACCACATTCATGCGACGGCCCAGGCCATTGCTGCCTATCGAAATGTTGAGCGATACAACCAAGCTACCATAGACACACATCTGTCCTTGGGGCGCTTGCTGTTAAGCAACGGCGATTACAAATCAGCCGAAGAAGCGTTCAAACTAGTGCTCGATACCCTGCCCGACAATGTCATGGCACGTACAGGCATGCTGTCTGCCCGGCAGGCACCACAGTGGAAAGAGAAAGGCAGCAGGTATCGGGTGAAGAAGATGGACGTGTTTAACTCGCAACGTTCGGAATATTCACCGATGTTGTTGGGCGACAGCTTTGATCAGCTATACTTTACCTCAACACGCAACGAGGCGATGGGTACCGAGCTGAGCGGCATCACGGGTGTGAAGAGTGCTGACATCTTTTATTCTCATAAGGACGATAAGGGCAATTGGACAAAGCCCGAACCTGCCCAAGGAACACTGAATACCGAAGCCGAAGAGGGTGCCTGCGCATTCAGTCCCGACGGTCGGATGATGTATCTCACCCAATGCCTGACCGATGCCACCTATCCTCGCTATGCAAAGATTGTAACATCGAACCGGTCGGATGCATCATGGGGAAAGGCTTCCGAGCTGAACATCACCCGCGATACACTGTCAAGCTATGCCCATCCGGCCATTTCGCCTGACGGACAGTGGCTTTATTTCACGTCAGACATGCCGGGAGGCATGGGCGGGCTGGACATCTGGCGCGTGCGTATCACCGCTGCCGGTCTGGGAGGTGTGGAGAACCTCGGCGCGCCCATCAACACGCCGGGCGACGAAATGTTTCCAACGTTTCGGCCCAATGGTGATTTCTATTTCTCGAGTAACGGCCATCCGGGATTGGGTGGACTGGATATCTACATTGCGTTTCCCAATACGTCAGCAAGCCATTCTTCTTCTTCAACCATAAACCATTCTGTCACGCCAACATTGGCGGGGACAGAAAAAGCCGCTGAAGACAGTGTTGCGCTCCCTTACCGACTGTTTCACCCCGGTTATCCCCTCAATTCGCAAGGCGATGATTTCGGAATGACATTTGAAGGACCGTACAACCGCGGATTCTTCTGTTCGAACCGAAACGATGCACGCGGCTGGGATCATATCTATTCGTTCGATAATCCTGAGATTGTGCAAACCATCAAGGGATGGGTTTACGAGATGGATGGTTACGAGTTGCCTGCTGCACAGGTACGCATTGTGGGCAGCGACGGCACCAATCAGACCCTTAGCGTCGCTGGTGACGGATCGTTTACCTATGTCATTCAGCCAAATGTAGACTATCTGTTGCTGGCTTCGTGCAAGGGACATCTCAATCATACCGAACAGCTGCGCGTTGAGCCCACCGAGGAATCGAAAGAATATACCCTGCAGTTTCCACTGGCACCCATCAACATTCCAGTACTCATCGACAACATCTTTTACGATTTCGATAAGGCAACGTTGCGTCCGGAATCGAAGACAGCATTGGACGAGTTGGTCAAACTGCTGAATGAAAACGGCAATATCACCATCGAACTCGCTGCCCATTGCGATTACAAAGGCACGAAGGAATACAACCTCCAGTTGTCACAACGTCGGGCTCAATCTGTTGTGGATTACCTTATTGCTCATGGCGTGGCCAAAGACCGCCTCACGCCCATGGGCTATGGCAAGGATGTTCCCAAGACTGTTCGCAAGAAGTTGACGGAGAAATACAATTGGTTGAAAGAAAACGATGTGCTGACCGAGGCTTTTATCCAGAAATTAGATGCCGAGAAGCAAGAGATTTGCAACCAGCTGAACCGCCGAACCGAGTTCAGGGTGCTGCGCATCACCTACGGAATGTTTGACGAGAAGGGTCAATTGGTCAATCCGCCAAAGAAGAAGCCAGTTGATAAGGAACCGATTGATGACAACGGCAGCATAGAAATTAGCTTCGAATAGCTCTTTTTAAGAAAGATATTCTGTCGTGATTCAACTCCAAAGCTGCACACATCACGGATGGTTATCAAAGAACAACGCAGGTAAAGACGGAGTTCGCTTTGGCTTTGCCATTCGAAACAAGCCGAAATACCGAGGTTGGGATAACCTAAAAGTACAAGGCGAGACATTCGGCATCGGCCGAATATCCCACCTTTTTGTACATCATCAAAATAAACTAACCAACGATCTTTTTAGGATCTTGGGCTTACAACATTGACCATCATCACCACACAAAGCGTGAGCACAGACAGATAAATGGCCAAAGGTGATACAAGGCTGAAGTCAATAGCTGAGACAGCACCAATGAGATCACCCATAAGGTTGTACAATGTCTGCCGTAACTGCTTCATGGCATCGCTAAACAACAGTATTGCCACGCCTGCAAGGGCGCAGATCATTGTCCACAGACGGTTCAAGATGACACCGCGGCGGTTGATGTGTCGCATCACCTGCCGACTGAAACCATCATCTTCTACTTGAAAAGTATGCTCGTCGAAAAATCGTTTCAATAAATCTTCATCATTTTCCACCATATCCATTTTGTTTTAAATAGGCTGCCATTTTTTGTTTTCCTCTAAAGAGATGCGATTTCACTGTTCCATTGGCCATACCGGTTATCTCGACAATCGTATCAATGCTCTCTCCTTCCATCAATTGAAGCGAGATGCACAGTCTTTCGGTTTCGGATAACAGGTCGAGTGCTGCATAGAGATCCATTCTCAAAGGCTCGTCACTGCTCTGCGACTGACGGTTCATAATGGCCGGCGTGTCGATGTCTGACGTCTCTTTCTTGCGTCGGGTAGCATCGTAAAACACATTATAGGCAATGCGGAATAACCAAGTAGAGAACGCCGACTCTCCTTTGAACTGCGACAGATGCAGGTAGGCCTTGACAAAGGTATCTTGGGCATAGTCATCACTCAACTCCTTATCACCCAATGTCTGACTCAAAAAGAATCTTCGGATGGGTGATTGATATTTCACGACAAGGCGATCGAAAGACCGCTTGTCATGAAACGCCGTTACTTGTTGAACAAGTGTAAAGTCATCGAGTGTATCCACTTTCAGCTTTATTCTTCTTGCTTCTTGTTTGATGTCTTCGAGATAATCAGTTGTCCGATACCCAAACACATCACCAGGGCGCCAACACCCACCAACGCATTTGCATCCCAGATACCAAACATGATCATCAATCCCAGTCCAATGGCGACGTTACGGATGCCTCGTTTCCACAGAAAATCAGCACTTTGCTTGTCAACAGGCTTGATTTCCTCCGGTATCGGCTGTCCATTTTCCATTGCTTTCTGTGCCAGCATCACGCGGTCGTTATGCCGTTTGATAAGATGGCGCAACACCATGATGACAATAATGAGGGGCAACAATAAGAAAAAGAGCCCCAACACCACGGCTATGATCGCTAAAAACACCATTGGTATTCCCCACTCGGGATGGTGGAACAAGCCTGGAAAGAAATCGTCATCGCTATCCCATGATGCACTGTAACCCGAACCTTGACTGTGATGGTTCGCCATTGAATCAACAACAGCTCCGGTAGAATCAACATCACCCAGGGATGTGGTGTCAGAATAGGCTTCAACGCCTTTTGTTGCGGTATCTTTCACTACGGTATTGGTAACCTGAGGCAGATGGTGGCGATGCTTTGCTTGCCCGGAGACCTGTCCGACAGAAAGGGTCAACATCAGTGAAAGGGCTAAAATAATTTGTTTCATATCTGATAGGATCATTATATTTTTATGATGATTTGACGCAACAGTCAGACGAATTGTTGCAAAGAAACGATATTTTTTTTAAATTTGCAGAACATAATCACAAAATGAATCTTCCTGCCGAATTTGAAAGTTATACCCATCAGCTGATGGGCAACGACCTGTACAACCAGTTTGTGCAGGCTCTTGACGACGAGCCGACACCGTCTATCCGACTGAATCGGCTGAAATGTCCATCGGCAAAGGTACTGTTGCCGGCCGGGCAGGTGCCATGGTACCCCGACGGTTATCTCTTAGACAACCGTCCTGCCTTTACCTTCGACCCCCTGCTGCATGCAGGGGTATATTATGTACAGGAGTCGTCATCGATGTTTCTGGGTGCTGTGTTGCGCCAATATGTCACCAAAGCGGTTGATATGCTTGACCTTTGTGCGGCTCCAGGCGGGAAATCGACGCTGGCACGCCTGGAACTGCCGGCTGGAAGCACCTTGATGTGTAACGAGCCCGTGCGCAACAGAGCACAGATTCTGGTCGAAAATGTCTTGAAATGCGGACATCCTGAAGTGATTGTCACGAACAGTTATCCGCAAGACTACCGAAGGTCAGGGCTGACTTTCGGAGTGATTCTCTGCGACGTACCCTGCTCGGGCGAAGGGATGTTTCGGAAAAACGAAAAGGCTGTCGACGAATGGAGTGTCGAAAATGTCAATAACTGTCAACGGCTGCAACGTGAGATTGTGACCGATGCATGGGCGTGTCTTGATGAAGGAGGACTGCTGATCTACTCGACCTGCACCTTTAACACAAAAGAAGACGAGGAGAATGTGGCATGGATCTGCGACGAACTGGGTGCAACCCTGTTGCCGGTAGATACTAAAACGCAATGGGATATCGCGCCATCCCTTTGGAAAGCACTGGACGGTCCGGTGTATCGTTTCATTCCCGGATACCATGCCGCACCGAACAAACGCTATGGAGAAGGACTTTTCATGGCGGTGATGCGCAAAAACGGTACCAACTCGGAGAAACCACATAAGGAATCAAAACAGAAAGGCCCGCGCAAACAACATGCAAATAACGACCAGTACCCTACACATTTGCTGAAAGATGCGGAAATGTTTCAATTGCAGACGGTTGGAACAGAGGTGGTTGCCATCCCTAAGACCATGACCTCTACCTACGAAACGGCATCCAAAATGCTGCGCATCCTCTCGGCTGGCATCATGTTAGGCGAACAGAAAGGCAAGGATTTGATACCAAACCAATCGCTCGCCCTCTCGACTCAACTCTATCAAGACGCCTTTCCAAAAGTCGCACTGTCGTACATCGAGGCGCTGAACTACCTCCGCAAAGAAGCCATTGACCTGCCCGCCGATACCCCACGTGGGTTCGTTCTGGTTACCTACAGCGGCATGCCCCTGGGATTTGTCAAGAACATCGGCAATCGTTCGAACAATCTCTATCCCACCGAATGGCGCATCCGCAGTTCACATTATCCCGAGAACGAAACAAAAATCATAGACATCAAATAACACAAAGACATGCAACAATACCTAGACTTGCTACAACATATCCTGAACGAGGGCGTCGTGAAAGGCGACCGCACCGGAACAGGAACGAAAAGCGTCTTCGGACATCAGATGCGATTCAATCTAGAGGAGGGTTTTCCCTTGCTCACGACGAAGAAACTGCATCTCAAGTCCATCATCTACGAACTGCTTTGGTTTCTCAAAGGCGACACCAACGTGAAATACCTCCAAGACCATGGCGTAAGGATTTGGAACGAATGGGCCGACGAGAATGGCGAACTGGGTCCGGTTTACGGACATCAATGGCGTTCATGGCCCGATTATAACGGTGGCACCATCGACCAGATACAGAATGTGATTGACCAGATTAAGAACCATCCCGACAGTCGACGGATGATTGTCAGTGCGTGGAATCCTGCCGAAGTAGACCAGATGGCCCTGCCACCCTGCCACTGTCTGTTCCAGTTTTATGTCGCTGACGGACGGTTATCACTGCAATTGTACCAACGTAGCGCCGACACGTTCTTGGGAGTACCTTTCAATATCGCCTCGTATGCACTGCTATTGCAGATGATGGCGCAGGTAACGGGCTTGAAAGCAGGCGATTTTATCTATACAACCGGCGATACCCATCTGTACTTGAACCATTTTGAACAGGCCAAGTTGCAGCTCACCCGCACGCCACGCCCCTTACCAAAGATGGTTTTGAATCCTGATGTGAAGAGTCTTTTTAATTTTCAATACGAAGATTTCGACTTACAAGACTATGATCCATGGCCACACATCAGTGCCCAAGTGTCTGTGTAACCCCTTCTCATTGCATTCTATCAAGAAGAAACATTGCATTCTATCAAGAAGAAACAAGGTATACAGTCCTATTTCATTATCATAAAAAATCAACACACCCCCCTTCAACAAAGAGAAAAAGGAAGTTACATCATCATGATTATTTCTATCATTGCCGCAGTCGCTCAGAACCGGGCCATCGGCTTCAACAACAAACTATTGTATTGGTTGCCAAACGATTTGAAACACTTCAAAGAGTTGACCACCGGACATACCATCATCATGGGGCGACACACCTTCGAGTCGTTGCCCAAAGGAGCTTTGCCTAACCGTCGCAACATTGTGTTGAGTCGTCAGCAGACCCATTTTGAGGGATGCGAGACGTTTGCTTCACTGGAGGATGCCATCGCCCATTGCGAAATAGATGAAGAGGTGTATATCATTGGAGGTGCCCGTGTATTTGAACAGGCCATCCACATTGCGCACCGTCTTTGCCTGACCGTGATAGAAGATACGCCAAAAGAAGCGGATACATTCTTCCCGGAATACAAAGATTGGAAAGAAGTGTCGCGTATTTCGCATCATAAAGACGAAAGAAATGCTTATGACTACGCTTTTATTGACTACATCCGGCCTACTTCACAGGGGTAATTAGCACCGAGGATGCAATCCTCTGTTCCAAAAAAAAGAAACTTTTTTGTGTTACAACATCGCATGTCTCAAAACGGTTCAAGGCAAGCATCTGCAGAAACAGGTGCTTGCCTTGTTTATGTTGCTGGCATTGCCAGAATATTCTTATTGAGTACTATTCGTATGGCTCGCTCTCGTCATCAACCTTCATCATGCTGACAGGCAGTTGACGGTCGAACGGAGTCGTCAAAGTAATCATCGTTTCACTGCCAGAAAGTCCCAAAGGCTGCAGTTGTTCACGGATGATGTTTGTAAGATGTTGATTGTTGTACGCATATACTTTGACAAACAAATCGTATTGTCCCGTTGGACAATAGCATGCGGCGATCTCAGGAATATCTTTCAACTTCTTGACAACCTCATCGCTTTTGAGTGGGTCGTTGAGGTGCAGTCCGATAAAAGCACAGGTCTCAAATCCGATTGATTCGGGATCAAGCGTAAATTGTGAACCTTTGATAATGCCCAAGTTCGTTAGTTTTTGAATTCGCTGATGAATCGCAGCGCCACTGACATTGCACGCCCGAGCCACTTCTAAGAAGGGCATGCGAGCATCATCAGCTATCAAGGAAAGGATGCGTTTGTCTAAAGTGTCTAAATGATGGTGTCCCATATATTTGAATTTTGTTGCAAAAATACAAGTATTTTACGCAATTCACAACTATTTAAACATTTTTAGTGATAGATTGATAGCAAAAAAAATGTCTGCATAAGTTGTACTTGAGTGATTTCCAAAAACTTCTCTGATGTGAGAGGCAGTGTATCATGCAAGTAGCTACTCACTTTTCCGCTCTCGTCTGTTCTGTCGAAACGATAGAGAACCCATCTTCAATCATTACGCTAACTGTCTGTTTCATTCTCATAAACTCGAGAACGTAAACCCAACTGCTGCATTTCAGATCTTTATCAATACATTTCATCGTACACATTTTAATATGGAAACAACTTTTTGTAACTTTGCAGCATGATATATCCCAAAAACTTTGAAAGCAAGATTGGCTTCGACCAGATTCGAGAGATGCTCAAGAACCGTTGTCTCTCCACATTGGGCAAGGATAAAGTGGATGAAATCACTTTTACTACCCAAGCGGATGTGCTGAACACCCTGTTGCAGCAGACTCGTGAGATGCACCGCCTGCAGGAAGAAGCCGAAAACTTTCCATGGCAGTATTTCTTCGATATGCGACAGTCGCTGGCGAGAGTCCGGCTAGAGAACACCCATCTGGAAGAGAACGAATTGTTCGACCTGCGTCGGTCATTGGAGACTGTCATTGGCATCGTGCGCTTTCTCAACAGGTCGGATGCAGGAACCGTTATCCCGTCTGCTGATCCTGAAGACAACGATACTGCCCAAGAGATCATCTACCTCTACCCTGCCTTGCACGAGCTAACGGAAGGCGTGATGCTGTTTCCGCAGCTATTACAACAGATCGACCGCATCCTCGACCCGTATGGGCACATCAAGGACAGTGCATCACCGGCATTGGCAAAGATTCGAAGCGAGTTGAAAAAGACAGAGGGAAGCATCTCACGCACCCTGAACAGTATCCTACGTTCTGCTCAAAGCGAAGGATTTGTCGAAAAAGACGTTGCGCCAACCTTGCGCGACGGACGATTGGTGATTCCTGTGGCGCCGGGATTGAAACGAAAAATCAAAGGTATCATACACGACGAATCGGCAACGGGCAAGACTGTGTTTGTCGAACCTGCCGAAGTAGTAGAGGCAAACAACCGTATCCGTGAGCTGGAGCTCGAAGAGAACAAGGAGATGATTCGCATTCTGTCAGAAATGACAAAGGTGATTCGTCCGCATGTTCAAGAGTTGTTAGAGGGATACCTGTTCCTGGGTGCCATTGACCTGGTACGGGCGAAGGCCGAACTGGCCAAACTGATGAAAGCCTTTGAACCAGAGATACAAGGGCAACCATTGATTGATTGGATTGGTGCCATACACCCTTTGCTGCGCCTGTCGTTGGAGAAACAAGGCAAGAAGGTAGTGCCCTTGGACATCATGCTTACATCCGACAAGCGTATGCTCATCATCTCGGGACCTAACGCCGGCGGCAAGTCGGTTTGTCTGAAAGCTGTCGGCCTGTTACAGTACATGTTGCAGTGCGGCCTCAGTATTCCTGTTGGCGAACGTTCCAAGACGGGTGTATTCGATCACATCATGATTGATATCGGCGACGAACAGAGCATTGAGAACGACTTGAGTACCTATTCAAGTCATCTGGTCAACATGAAGAACATGATGAAGACAGCCAATGGCAAAACACTGTTGCTGATCGACGAATTTGGAACGGGCACCGAGCCACAGATCGGTGGTGCCATTGCCGAAGCCGTCTTGCAACAGTTCTGCGACAAGCAAGCCTGGGGCGTCATCACCACACACTATCAGAATCTGAAACATTTTGCCGATTCACATCCCGGTGTGGTAAACGGTGCCATGTTGTACGACCGTCACGAGATGCAGGCACTGTTTCAGTTGGCTATCGGACAGCCGGGCAGCAGCTTTGCCATTGAGATTGCCCGCAAGACAGGACTTCCTGAAGACGTCATCAAGTATGCCAGCGACATCGTGGGGTCCGACTACATCCAAAGCGACAAATACTTGCAAGATATCGTTCGCGACAAACGTTATTGGGAAAACAAACGACAGACCATCCACCAGCGCGAGAAGGAGATGGAGAAGACCATTGCCCACTACGAAGAGGATATCCAGAAACTGGAGTTAGAACGCAAACAGATCATCAAGCGTGCGAAGGATCAAGCCGACGAACTGCTGAACGAGACCAACAAGCGCATCGAGAACGCTATTCGCGAGATACGCGAGCAACAGGCAGAGAAAGAATCCACTCGCAAGATTCGCCAAGAGCTCAAGACCTACGAGAAAGGATTGAAAGCCGAAAACGATTCATCCGCCAAAAGCCTGATGAGTGATGATGATTTTGCTCAAAAGGTGGAACAGCTGCAACGTCGTAAAGAACGAAAAGAAAAGCGCAAGACAGAGAAAGCTGAACAAAAACAAAAAGAGCAGCTAGCTAAACAGGCTGCCACTGCCACCAGGAAACAAACGGCTGCCCTAGTAGCCGGCGACAAGGTACGCATCATTGGGCTGACCACTGTCGGAACGATCGAGAAGATTGACGGTACCAATGCCATCGTTATCTTTGGCGACATGCGTACAAAGATGCGCACCAACCGATTGGAACATGCTCCTGAGAATACGGCTGTCGACACCCCTTCTCGCGAAGAGTCGTTAGGTGTGGTGAGCATGAGCCGAGAGACCCGCGACACCATCGATGAACGCCGCAAGCATTTTCATCAGGATCTCGACGTGCGCGGCATGCGCGGTGATGATGCCTTGAGCGCAGTTCAGTATTTTATTGACGACGCCATCCTGATGGGGATGACACCCGTGCGCATCCTTCATGGAAAGGGCAACGGCATCTTGCGCCAGCTCATCCGTCAATACCTATCGTCGGTGCCTAATGTAACATCCTTCCGGGACGAGCATGTACAGTTTGGTGGTGCCGGCATCACCGTAGCCGAGATTGGGTAAGCAACATGCTTGTGAAACGACATCAACACCCCACCCGTAGAATTGTTAATGTTCTGTTAAACCATAACCGAATGCTGATAGAATAAAATGAAAATGTTAGTTTTGTTAAATATAAATATAGATCTTTTTACATCATGAGAATACCCTCCGAATTTGACGATATCCGTCCTTTTGAACCCGAAGAACTACCTGAGGTATTTGACCGTCTGCTCTGCAACGAACAGTTTCAAACCATTTTAAAATATTTCTTCCCACAAATACCTTTCGAAAAGTTAGTCCAGATCATCAAGAGTTGCAAGACCAATGATGAATTTCAGGTTGCAATCTCTTATCCCTTCCTCGCCAATCTGATTGCCAAGCATAGCAAGGGATGCGATATCGAGATGAAGAATCTCGACCGCAGCCGGCCCTGCACCTTTTTCAGCAATCACAGAGACATCGTTCTCGATTCAGCCTTCCTCAACAAACTGTTGATTGATGCCAAATTCAGCTCAACGTGCGAGATTGCCATCGGCGACAACCTGCTGAAACTGCCTTGGATTGTCGACCTGGTGCGGGTAAACAAGAGTTTTATCGTACACCGCAACCTTCCGCCACGCGACCAATTGAGGTCAAGTATCCAGTTGTCACAGTACATGCATTTTGCGATTGCCGAGAAACACGAGAGTCTGTGGATTGCTCAACGCGAAGGACGGGCCAAGGATTCTGACGACCGCACGCAAAAATCGGTGCTGAAGATGTTGGCCCTTGGAGGTGAAGGAAGCGAGGTTGAACGACTCATCCAATTGCACATCACCCCATTGACGATCTCTTACGAGTACGACCCTTGCGATTATCTCAAAGCACAAGAGATGCAACTGAAGCGCGACAACAAGGGATGGGTAAAATCGGAACACGACGATCTTATCAGCATGCAAACGGGTATCCAGGGCTATAAAGGATTTATCCACTATCATCCGGCTCCAAGCATCGACGCATGGTTAGAGCAACTGCCTGCAGACCTGCCCAAAAACGATTTGTTTGAGCAGACGGCCCAGCATATTGACGAAGTGATTCACCAACATTACCGCCTCTATCCAGGCAACTATGTGGCATTCGACCTGCTTGAGGATTCCAGCCTATATTCACAGTATTATACGGTAGACGAGCGGGCCACCTTTGAAAAATATCTCGAAGGCCAGCTGACCAAGATCAACATTCCCGATAAGGATGATGCCTTTTTACGACATCAGATCCTGACAATGTATGCCAATCCTGTGATCAACTACCTGAAAACGGTGTGAAAAGGATAAAAATATGTTTGCGGTTGATCAACTGATGTTGTTCAACCGCAAGCATTTAATAGATATTTCATTCGTTCCAAATGCATCATTCTCAGCAAAATTGATTAAGTTTGCAGCGAATAATACTGCTAAGCAAATCTAAGTCAGTCTGTTAGAATAGGTAGATTTCTTTTGCAAGCGTTCACGAATATAACCATATATGGCACAATTAGTCATTATTATCACATTGATTTTTCTCAACGGTGTCTTCTCGATGTCCGAAATTGCTGTTGTATCCGCCCGAAAAGCCAAACTTTCAAAAGAAGCTAAAAACGGCGATAAGCGTGCCGATATCGCCATCAAGATGGCCGAAAGCCCCAACAGGTTTCTGTCTACGGTTCAAATCGGTATCACCCTCATATCCATTCTCACGGGTATCTTATCCGGTGATACCATCTCTTCTGTATTGACACAATGGCTGATGGGCGTCGGTATGCCCGAAACTTACGCACCAAGCATAGCCAAAGTCATCATCGTGGTTATGGTAACCTATCTTACCATTGTCTTTGGCGAACTGCTTCCCAAACGCATCGGTATCGCAAAGGCCGAGACCATTGCCAAGATGGTATCACGCCCCATGAATAATCTGTCGCATATCATGTCACCCTTCGTGCTGTTACTATCTGGCAGTACCTCGTTGCTGTTCAAACTCTTGAAGATGAAGGACAAAGATGCGAAGGTAACCGAAGATGAAATTAAATCAATGGTGCAAGAAAGTGCCGACGATGGTGTGGTACAGCCCGTTGAACAAGATTTGGTGGAACGTGTTTTTCTACTGGGCGACCTGAATGTGGACACCATCATGACCCCACGAAACGAAATGGTGTGGTTGGATGTCAACATGACACACGACCAGATTGAATCGTTCATCAACGAAAACATGCTCGATTATTATCCCGTTGCCGACGGAAACCTCGACCATCTGCTGGGTGTCACTACCCTCAAGCAGCTGGTGCTACACCTCAACAAACCCGATTTCAAGCTATCCGACTATGTCGTTGAGCCACTGTTCCTTTATGAAAACACGAAAGTTTACCGTGCGATCGAGCACATGCGCGAGTCGAACACCAGCCGCGGATTGATTGTCGACGAGTTTGGCTCGTGCATCGGCATCATCACTTGGACCGATATTGTTGAGACCTTGTTCGGCTATCTGCCCGACGATGACGAAGACCCACAGATCGTTGCGCGTGAAAATGGCGACGGTTGGCTGGTAGACGGCAGTTGTACGATGGTAGACTTCCTCACTTTCTTCGATTCTGAAGACAGCATGATAGACGAAGACTTCACCACTGTGGCCGGCCTTTGTATCCATCAGTTGCGCCATATCCCCAAACGTGGAGAGATGTTCGAGTGGAAAAACTTCAGCTTCGAGATTGTTGATGTCGACATGGCCAAGATAGATACGTTGTTGGTGAAGCTTAAGAAACCCGTCGTTGCGCCTCGCAGACTGTCATGATTTTGATAGAATGACGAAGGGCAACAAAACGACAGCCATTGAAAACGCACGCTGGAGAAACAAACTTGATAACACGAAATAAAAAGAACTGAAATGAAACACAAATCCTTTCGCAAGCAACCGATGTCGCAGGCGATGATTTTCATCGTGATGTTTGGTGTAGTGAGCCTATTCTCAGACATGACCCACGAGAGTGTCAACAGTATTAGAGGGGTGTTTCTCTCACTCATCGGCGCTTCGGCTGCCACCATCGGCTTTATTTCCGGCTTCGGCGAGCTGGTTGGGTATGGCATGCGCTATGTTTTTGGCCGCATCACCGACAAGAACAAACATTATTGGCCAATGGTCATCGTGGGCTATACGCTCGAATTGGTGGCTGTTCCTGCACTGGCCTTGGTTGGTGAACATGGATGGATAGCAGCCTGTATCTTATTGGTGATTCAGAAAATGGGCAAAGCCATCAAAAAACCGGCGAAGGATACGGTCATGTCTTTTGCAGCATTCCAAGTTGGTCCCGGCAAAAGTTTCGCCATTCAAGAGTTTCTCGACCAGATTGGTGCTTTCCTCGGACCGGTATTGCTCTATGTCATCATGCTTTTCAAGACCCAAGGCAGCACTTTTGAGCGCTATGCTTTCTGTTTTGGCATGCTGGTTATTCCAGCCTTGATTACCTTTGGCTTGCTGTTATTGACGAAAAGCAAATTCCCCAATCCGGAGAAATTCGAACCAACACCGAAAGAATTTATCCCTTTCAAGATGCAAAAGAAATTTATCTTTTACATGATCGGCATCAGTTTGTTTGCTTTCGGCTTCATCGATTATGCATTGGTGGTGATGCATCTCTCGCGACAATCGCTCTTCTCAGCAGAAGTTCTGCCCTTGATTTACGCCGGAGCAATGATCATAGACGCCATTGCAGCCCTCTTCTTTGGTTGGTTATTTGACAAAAAAGGAACGTTGGCTTTGGTATTATCCACAGCGTTGACAGTGCCCTTCCCTTTCCTTATCTTTGGTTTCCATTCTACCTTTCCCGTTCTCATAGGCATTGCGATGTGGGGCGTGGGCATGGGTGCACAGGAGTCTATTCTCAAAGCGGCCGTTGCCACCATTGTGCCCAAGCAAAGCAGGGCAACAGGGTATGGCATTTTCGAGTGTTCGTTTGGTCTGTTTTGGTTTTTAGGCAGTTGGCTTCTGGGTGCGCTTTACGACTGTAACCTTACGTGGATGATGGTTGTCTCGATCATTGCCCAGTTGGGTGCCATCCCGCTTTATGTCTTTTCGCATCGGGAACGTCAAAAATAGTTTCTGTCCATAGCGCCTCTTGCCCGTGCTGTACGGAAGGTTTCATCACACCAACTCTCCTCTCTTCCATTCGCTTCTTTATGTTTGGTCACTGTTTGTCATCTTGGATGTTTATGGCAAGCGCCTTTTTATCTTCTTTTTGTTCGTCTTTACGTCCTAAAAATACACAAAAAGATATATTTTTACAGAAAAATAAAACAACATGACGGCATTTTAGTAAAAATAAGTATCTTTGTGCAAAAATAAAACAAAAGATAAAAACAGGGTAATATGGGATTGTTTACCAAAAAGAGTATCAGCAGCCTCCTGGCCGAGGCATCAGACAAACACGGCATGAAGAAGACCTTGTCGACCGGGGCTTTGATTGCCCTTGGCATCGGCGTTGTTATCGGTGCCGGATTGTTTTCCATCACAGGTATTGCGGCCGCCGACCATGCCGGTCCGGCCATTGTCCTTTCATTCGTCATCGCAGCCATCGGGTGTGCTTTTGCAGGGCTGTGCTATGCAGAGTTTGCCTCCTCCATTCCGGTGGCAGGCAGCGCCTATACCTATTCGTACGCCACAATGGGAGAATTTGTGGCCTGGATCATTGGCTGGGACCTGATTTTGGAATATGCCGTCGGGGCCTCCACCATCGCCTCCAGTTGGTCAGGATATTTCTTCGAACTGCTGAATTCACTGGGGTTTTCGCTCGATCGGCATCTGATGATGACTCCCTTTGAGACGGTAACCCTGCCCGGCGGTGAAGTAATACGCGGCATCATCAACCTTCCCTCCATCTTTATCGTTACCCTGATGTCCATGATTCTTATTCATGGTACCAAAGGCTCGTCCAGACTGAACAATGTGATTGTTATCTTGAAAGTAAGCATTGTGCTGCTTTTCATCATTATCGGATTCCATTATATCGACAAAAGTAATCTAACGCCCTTTATCCCTCAGAACGAAGGAACTTTCGGAAAATTCGGATGGTCGGGTGTTTTTCGGGCGGCGGGAATGATTTTCTTCGCCTACATGGGCTTCGATGCGGTGTCTACGGCTGCCCAAGAAACCAAGAATCCGCAAAAGTCAATGCCCTACGGCATTTTGGGGTCTCTGCTTATCTGCACCATTCTCTACATACTGTTTGCCTTCGTTCTGACGGGTGTCGCCAATTATAAAACCTTCAGTGGTGCCGGCAACGACCTGGCTCCTGTAGCCACTGCCATCAACCACATGGGCACGATGGGCCCCGACGGAACCATTATTCCGGCTTTTCCGTGGTTAAACCGCATCATTATGGTGGCAATCCTTCTGGGTTACTCTTCTGTTATTTTGGTGTTGCTGCTCGGCCAAAGCAGGGTGTTCTATTCCATGAGCCGTGACGGTTTGGTTCCTTCTGTCTTCTCTCACCTTGACCCCAAATACAAGACACCGGCGAAATCAAATCTGTTGTTTATGGTTTTTGTCTCACTGATCGCCGCTTTCGTACCCGGAAAGGTGATAGGAGAAATGGCCAGCATCGGCACCCTCTTTGCCTTTATCCTGGTTTGTCTGGGCATTATTATCATCCGGAAAAACAATCCCGGTGCCAAACCTGCCTTCAAAACCCCTTGGGTACCCGTGATTCCGATTTTAGGCACCTTGGTTTGTCTGTCAATGATGATATCGCTCAGTATCGATACCTGGATACGGCTTGTTGTGTGGATGATGGTTGGTTTTGACATCTATTTGGTCAGAGGCTCCAAGTACAGTTTGTTATCGGCGTCAGACACGCCCGCCGAGAAACAGCATACCCGGAATGTAACCGCTGCCAGCGGACTTATTTTATGCATCTTGCTGGGCATTCTTACCTATGTGCACCACCGGTCGGAATTGGGCAACGATACCGACCTCATTATTTTCAGCACCATTATTGCCTTCCATCTGTTCTATTACCTCAGGTTCAGGTTTGTGAAGAAAATCGTGTAAAGTATCTTTCTTTAAAACCCGGTCAGACAAAAGCATCCGAATTGATGCCCAAAAGGGTACTTATCGCTTCACGATAAGCACCCTTTTGGCAGGCATTATGCACCCTTTTGTAACATCAGGCAAGAAGGTTGACATTTTGTGACAAAGGCTTCACGTTCTCTGAATCTTTCTGCACGCTTTCTCTTCCAAAGAGGCGATGCGTCGACTTCCATGACCAACCTAAACAGCAACCGTATTTTGGGGAATCATTATTTTTAAACGCACAAAATACAATTGCCTCCAGAACAGATTTAAAACAAGTAATGAAATAAAAAAATGGTACCGGAAAGAAGTCTTTCTCAGAATTTTTCTTTATCTTTGTGATAAGGGAAAATATCGTTTGTTCGTTCTAAGCAAGGCGTTGACCAATCTGAAATTCCCCGTTACAGAGCAGGCTGACCGATCATCCCCGTCTCTATCCTTCAAGAAAATAAATTTAATAAAAACAGAAACGATGAAAAAGGAGAAAACAACGACTCAAATGCCGTCAGAATGTACAACCATTATCGTAGGCGACCGAATGACCAATGACGGTTCTCGCATTTCGGCTCGTTCGGAAGACTGGGATGCCATGTTTGCCAAGAACTTTGAAGTGTATGAAGATACCCACTGCGGTCCGAAGGAATTTGTGGCCAAAGACAGCTCTTTCCACTGCGAACTGCCGAGTGAAGCCTTGGGTTACAAGGCTTTGGCACCCTATCATCTTCCCGGAGAATGGGGAAGCGCAGGTTTCAATACGGTAGGTGTGGGCATGAGTTCCACCGAAACCATCTTCAGCAGCGACAAAGCGCTGGATTTCGATCCATACATCGAAAGCGGTTTGGCAGAGAATTCCATCTTCAACGTTATTCTGCCTTACATCCATACGGCCCGTGAAGGTGTGGAACGGCTGGGAGCCATGATCGAAAAATACGGTTCTGCCGAAGGATTCGGCATTAGTTTTATCGATGAAAAGGAAATCTGGTATCTCGAAAATGCCTGTGCCCATCGATGGCTTGCCTGTCGAATTCCTGCCCACCAGTATTTCGTTACCGGAAACCAGAGTAGGTTCCGGAAATATGACCCGAAAGACAAGGACAACTACTTGGCTGCAGCCGACTTGGTTGACTTCGCCATCAAGAACAAGTTATACAACCCGGCAGAGGGAGAGTTCGACTTTCATGAAGCTTATTCGCGCGACGAAAAACTGGACACCACGTACAATTATCCGCGGGTATGGGGGTTGCAGAAGATGTTCAGTCCGTCTATACCAAACGATGTCACGCAAAACACCTTTCCCGTATTTGCCAAAGCAGAAAAGAAGATTGGCATTGCCGACCTGCGCCGGGCCTTCAGGTTTCATTATGATCAAACCGACCACGACCCGTACCTGCACAGCAACCCCAAAGAGGTTTACAGGCCGGTATCCATCTTCCGTACCACCCAAACCCATCTGCTCCAGGTACGATCCGAATTACCTTCTGCCATCGGCTGTCTCAACTATGTGGCCGAAGGAATGGCTGACCTCGGTGTGTTTCTACCGCTCTATGCGGGAATTCATTCGTTTCCAAAGCCTTACACCATCGGAAACGGACATTCTGACAAGGAGTCGGCCTATTGGAGATTCCGCAAGGTGATGGTTCTCGGCATGACCAATTACAACGAATACGCACCACTCATCAAAGAAACGTATGCGAAGTTTGAGGCCGAGACAGACCTGCGCCAGAAAGAGATGGAAGTAGAATACATGAAACTGTACAAGAATCAACCGATGAAGGCGCAAGACTTGTTACAAGATTTCTCTGACGATATTCTGAACAAGGCCCTTGAGGTGGCCGACAGTCTGACGGAAGAACTCTTTACCCGTCTCACGGTTGATATCCAGAAAGAATATCTCTTCCACGGTGCCTGAAAAGATCGGCTTGTATCTTTGCAAAAAAAGCCCTGAGCGAATTTAATTGAACTGCATCCTGAAGTTTTATGCCTAACTCTTAGGATGCAGTTTAAATTGTAAAAAAGAACCTATGAAACTGAGGAACGTTTCTACAATTTCTATTTTGAAATACAACTTTCAAACAAAATCACCTTTAGCATAATATTTAAGAAAGGATGATCCGAAACCGAAATGCCATGTTCGTGCTCAAGAAGATACCGACAGAAATCAAATTCTGAAAGTTTTACCGTTCAAGTTGAAAATGAAAAGCGCGAGTATCTCGCTCTATAGCAAAATTCCCGCGCCTACCTGAAAGAAAATACAACCTAAAGTTTTACCTTGGCCGTATCGATGCCCATGGCTTTCGCCACACCCTTTCCATAATTTTCGTCTGCCTTCCAACAGTTATGGATATGCCGGAGCTTGATCTCTTCAGGACAATCGCCCATCGCACGGGCCGTATTGCCGAAGAGAGTTTCTTGTTGCTCGGGAGACATCAATCGGAACAAAGCTCCCGGTTGAGAATAGTAAATTGCGCTCTTTTTTGTATCTTTGCCATCACATAGACTCCTAAACAATTAGGAGTAACGGCTATCTCACGAATTTTTATTCGGCAGGACCAGGGCTTCGTAGAGAACCTGTGCAATAGGACATGGCAAGATGCATCGGTGAAAATTGATTGATACGTTTATGAAAGGATGGGAAAGGCAATCAAATCTGCTGGAAAAGAAACTATCGGTCAAGGAAAGAATAGGAAATCTTCTTCCCTTCGCATTTACTTTCTTGAGAGAAACAATATGAACGTGCACCGGATAGTTGAATTCTCAGTGAACATAAAAGATGAATAACATAAAAAGATGAAAAGATTTGTGATTGGTATTGGATTTTGTCTCTTGTCAATAACCCTACAAGCTCAAGACAACATGGGCAAGGAAAAGAATGACAGCATCATAGGACAGCATCACATGATCGACTCGCTAGGCATGGACAGTATTCACAGGCACTGCCCGAAGTGATGGTGAAGGGCGAACGCCCCATCGTAAAGGTAAACGGTAGCAAATTTGTTTACGATATGCCGCAGCTGATGCAGAAAGAGAATGTGGAGAATATCTATGATGCCTTGAAACTGATTCCCGGTGTAAACGAGGTAGGCGGTGGTTTACAACTCGCGGGACGGTCATTCAACGTGCTGATGAACGGACAACATTATCAGATGACGGATGAACAACTGAAAAGTTTGTTGCAGAGTCTTCCCGCCGGCAGACTGAAACATGCCGAGGTGATGTACACCACCCCTGCCCGCTATGAAGTGCGTGGTGCCAGTATCAATCTGGATCTTGCCGCTGACGCGCAGCAACCCGATACTTGGCAGGGCGAGATAACGGGGGGCTGGAAACGGCAACATAACACGATGTGGGAAGAGCGCGCCTCGATTGTTTATCACAAGAAGAAGCTGAACATGGACTTCAACTACGAACACAACCATGGCAACCTATTCAGCAAGACCCATGAGACCTCTTTACACGCGCTTGACGACGGAACAACCCACAACATGGAGACCTATGAAACTA
This sequence comes from uncultured Prevotella sp., assembly GCA_937874345.1. GTDB lineage: Bacteria > Bacteroidota > Bacteroidia > Bacteroidales > Bacteroidaceae > Prevotella. Next base: position 4,893 of record CALNBT010000159.1, on the reverse strand, counting down.
CGCCGGCAAACAGTCGTGACCACCGGTGGCGGATGGGACTGGACTACGACTTTGCCGACAAGCATAGTTTAAACCTGAGCTACACGGGCAACTACGCCACCAATAACAACTACCAGTCGGTAACGGGAAACGTAACGGGCAACAACGTTCTTCACGCGCGCCATACCCTGCAAGACGTGATGATGAATTACCAATTGCCCACCGGCACGAAACTCAACGTGGAGTACACCTATTATAACGCCCCCTCGTCTCAATATCTGAGCAGTACGCTGCCTACAGGCGTACTCAACTTCGACACAGATGAGCGCCAGCGCATCAATCGATGGAAATTCAATCTCTTGCAAGAGCACCAACTATCAGAGAAGCTGGGTATCAACTATGGCGTACGCTACAACCTAAGCTATGACAACAGTAGGCAAACTTTTCTACTTACAGGTGACAACACCACCGCCACCCCTCCCAACTCTTACAGCACTGAAACCGAGGACATCATAAACATCTATGCCGGAGCCAACGGCAAAATAGGCAGCAAACTGGACTTTGAGGCGTCGTTGGCTGCCGAATACGACCACTCACCTGCCTGGCACCGATGGAATGTATATCCTACACTGTCGCTCACCTATATACCATCTGCCGGCCACATCTTGCAACTGAGTTTCAACAGCGACAAGATTTTTCCACAATATTGGGCCCTGAAAGACTTTACCGCCTACAGCAACGGGGGATACAATGAGATCGTGGGCAATCCTTTTCTGAAACCATCAAGCAACTATCAGGCCCAGCTGGTATACGTGCTGCACAACAAATATCAGTTTGTAACCTGGTACAATTACACCGACGACTATTTCATACAGACCCCTTATCAACGCCACGACCGCCTTACCGTGCAATACAAGTATCTCAACTTTGACTTCTCCGAGCAGTTCGGTTTTCAAGCATCGGCACCCCATCGCTTCGGAAATTGGCTCGACAGCCGGTTCTCTGTTCTTGGAGTATGGATGCGCGAGAAATGCTCTGCTTATTATGACATTCCCTTCGACAGAGATATTCTCTGGGTGATGGGCAATGTAAGAAACAATTTCACGTTGGTGAAGGACATTCTCTTCCTCAACCTCGACGGTATGATCCGCTCCAAGGCTCATCAGGCCATTTATAACCTGCCGTCGTCCGGCAACGTGGATCTCGGACTGAAGTATATCTTCTGCCACAAACGGGCCACCTTGCATGTGTTTTGCAACAACATCTTCGAGACTAACGGTATCGACCCGATGATTCACTACGCCAACCAAAACCTGAAGATGGACTTCTCCGACTACCGCCAGTTTGGCATCTCGTTCACCTACAAGTTCGGTGATTATAAAGACAACCACGAAAAGGTAGACACGTCGAGGTTCAAACAATGAGGCATCCTGCATTATTAAATGATATGATTGTTAAATAATGTTCAGTATTAAATGCGATGCCTTCATACACGATCATTGCAGTGGCATGAAAGGGAGGCCCAACACTCTCTAACGATTCCACCAGTTGATGTCGTCAACTTACCGTAATTTTAGCGCAATCGGTCATACCAAATGGAGTACGGATGCAATGAGGTTAACGATGCCTTAGACTTCTGCGATAACAAGGAGATACTTCATCAGGGGCAAGTCGCTATCAATGCATCATTGAGATCATTACTACGTCTTCAAAGTAAATGGTGTGAACGAGTGGCCGTTCTTTGTCAGAAGATACGAAGTGGATACTCAGAGATGTTCGTTAACCATACACGCGCAAGAATGGCAGAAAGAAGGAAATGTTGAAGAACATGCCGGTCGAATGAAATCCAAAGCTATACTCCACCCCCTCTGCCCTATTCAACAAAATAAACAATCAGCCAAGAATGACCATTCATGATTTGAAGGGTTCAGATACATCTTTCATATCGTGAGACAACCAACGACTTTTTTGCACACACTTCTTGTTGTGAATAGCTTTCAATTTTGTATCTTTGCAGTAGTATACACAACTCATGCAAATCGTAAAGAATAAACATATAAATTGTTGAAAAGTTATATTAACAGTACTTATTCTTCTTTTATTTAGTAAAAAATGAAACAATTATTAATTGTCGGGTTTGGCGGTTTTATAGGAAGTGTCACTCGATTTATAGTACAGAAACTAAATGTAAGATTGCATTTCTTATCGATACCAATCGGCACCTTAACAGTGAACATTTTAGGAAGTTTACTCATCGGTTTAATTATCGGAATTACCGCAAAAACTGAAATTATTTCTCCCAACTTACGAATCTTTTTAATGGCTGGATTTTGCGGAGGGTTTACAACATTTTCGTCCTTTACTGGTGAAAATTTGACTTTAATGCAAAACGGACAGTTCGCAAGTGCTCTATTATACACCGGAGTCAGCATTGTCTTAGGGTTTTTAGCTGTTTATTTAGGATATGAAACCTCTAATTTGTTATAATATGGACCAATCAAAAAACAGTTTGTTAAAAATCTATGCCAGTACGACTGACAGAATCGGTTCTGATTTGTTGTACGAACATGTAGTAGTTGCTGCAAGACGAGAAAAAATTACCGGGGTAACTGTTTATCGGGGGATAATGGGTTTTGGGCCGAGTAGCATTCATATAGAACAATCACGTTTTTGGGAGTTGACAGAAAAGCTACCGGTTGTCATTGAAATAGTAGATAAAACCGAGATTCTCGAAAACTTTTATCTATTAATTGAAGAAGAGTTACAAAAAGTACCCAAGGGATGTATGGTGACAATGCAACCAATAGATATTAAACTCCAAAAGTCTGGAGATGCCGTAAAAAAGAAATAAAGTAAAAGCGATGATAACTGTCGTCGTGAAGAATGCCAACGGCGTGTCTCTTTATTTCATTGCTACCCGCAGATTTTTTCTGAAGAGAAAGATCAATCCAAATGCACAGTGAACGTTCTGTTCCTTTCCTTTTCTTTCCATTGCTTCTGTTTTTTGCCATTGCAAAAACAACGGAGAGATTTGTTAAACGCTGTCAAACACTTAGTTATTCAAGATGTTGTCGTTTCATCTGCAAGATCCGCGTTGGTGGTGTAAGGATAGACCCACAGTCGGGGCTTATGGTTTTCAATACTCAGAAAAGCTCGATAAATCTACCTTTGATACCATCAAAATATGGATGGTGAAGGAAATATAACCACTAATCTATAAAAGAGATCTGACAGGCAATACTAATCGATGAAATTATATGTGCAAATCTGATGGTGAATTGATTTCAATTTTGTATCTTTGACATAGCATAAACAGCATTATTAAATCGGTTTGATATTTATATATAACCATGAACAAAACATTTACCAAAGGTGTTGCTATTGTGATAATGATGGTAACATTTGATTTGAACTCTAATGCTCAGGAGACAAATTCCAGGCAATATTTTTTGAATAGGGATTATAGCGCTCAGCTTGAAAACTATTTAGGAACACAATCTCTTGTTTTTGAATTTCCGGGGAAGAGTGCAAATGAGTTGTACTCCGCCTCTTTGGAGATTCTTCGGGGTGATACTGATAAAATCGAATTGGTAAAAAACAAGTTTATTGACACATATAATACAAGGAAGATTGCAGACAAAGTTCCGTTATATTATACCTATATGGTTGAATGTAAGGATGAGAAGATCATAATCGAAAACCCGTTCATATCGACGAGATATCAAGAAATAAATGGCAATTCGGGAGAAGTGACCAATACATATTTTCCAGTTTCCGAATACATTCAGTTAATGGATGAGTTTAGTGCAAGAGACAAAGGTAAAAAATTAAAGATTGAACGTGACGAGCTTAGGACTACCTGGAAAAATGAGATTAAAGCAGAACATGCGAAGCTTGTAGAAAAACTTAATCATGTTACCGATAGTTTGTTATATCGCATTAAAGAAGGAAGAAGAATCGACACTCCGGACTGGATACCGGACTCTTATGCCCCTACATTCAGCTTAGACAGTGTGCACCTAAAGCTGAGTAACAACCGCAACTACATGGTTGTCAAAAATCCAAACAAAACTTCAGATGAACTGAAAAATAGAACTCAGATACTGCTCAATTTTTTAGATATGACTTTTGCTACAGAATATAGTAAAGAAATCATCGGGAATAGATATTCCTTTTATGCACGCAGAAATGTTCCGGACTTCATTGTTGATGCTTATTTCGATGGTGATATTCTGAATACCGGACAATTTAACCCCATCTATAATTTTGATAATTATATAAAATTCAGTGTCAGTAAATACTTAACCACTATAGATAAAAAGCTTAAGGGGTTCTTAGTAAACTTTGAATTTGAAATCTCTTATGCCCCCGGTTTAGTTCAAATATCCACACCTGTTTTGAAAGATTACGAATATAATTCTAAAAAGAATATTTACATAGAATCATATTTTAACGATCTGTATAAACTGCTTTTTAAATATTACTCAACAGACTTTGAACATTAGTCCGATAAAGAGTATTCGCCCAAATGAGATGTAGATTTTATGCCGGTGTTGTAATTGCTTTCAATTTTGTATCTTTGAACTAGCATAAACAGCTTCAATCTCCTATCGCCCCCCCCTTGACTAAGTTGTGAATTGCTTTCAATTTTGTATCTTTGGCCTAGCATAAACAGCTTTATTGTATATCTTTGTAGCGTATGTGTAGTTGTGAATTGCTTTCAATTTTGTATCTTTGGCCTAGCATAAACAGCAGAATGACAATCATACAACCACGAATAGAGTTGTGAATTGCTTTCAATTTTGTATCTTTGGCCTAGCATAAACAGCCAAGTCTTGGACGGGTACAAGCCGATGATTGTTGTGAATTGCTTTCAATTTTGTATCTTTGGCCTAGCATAAACAGCTTGAATCG
>CALNBT010000158.1 GCA_937874345.1 uncultured Prevotella sp. | reverse complement strand
GTTCATTCAATAGTCCAAGCCGTTCATACAGTGCCCCATCTCGCTCTTACAGCGCACCAAGTCGTACTTTCAGTGCTCCATCTCGCTCAAGTGTACCATCAGTTGGAACCAGAAGTGGAAATAGTGGTCGTAGTAATGGAGGTGGAAATAGTAAAGGAAATGGCGGTGGTCGCTTTGGAGGACGCAGATAATAACAACGATACCAACTCAACAAATATATAATTGTAATTAAATGTAACCTTTTAAGGTAAAAGATTTTTCAGATAACAACAAAAAAGTTAGAGAGTTTTTCAGGAGAGAGGTGTGGATTCTACCAAGTTAGAATTCGCACCTCTGCATTTGTCATACGCTGTACTTCATTCATGGGCAAATCGAAAAATACACTTTGAATGGTTTTGTTGATGATGCCATGCCCTACGGCCAGCACGATCTGATGTTCAAAATGTTCATTGATCCAAGCCAGAAACGCCCTTGCCCTTTCTTTCATCTGTTCAATGGTCTCGACGTTTTGTGGGAATGGTTTCCCCTGTAAATCCGGAATATATTTGCCTGTAAAATCACCCCAGTCGCGTTCCCTGAGCAACGCTGTTTTCATAACCTGTCGATGATGGGGTTCGGCTATCAGTTGGCACATCTGGAAAGAGCGGTACAAATCGCTCGAAACAAATGCATCAATCGATACATCCTTCATCCTGTCGCGCAACATTTCACCCTGCCGGATACCTGCTGCATTCAATCTTCCCTGCGTCTGGCCCTGCATGATTTGCGCTGCATTGTCAAAAGTCTCACCATGCCTTGCCAGATAAAGCTTCGTCATAAATCTTTGTTTTGTACAAAATTACAAAAAGAATTGCATACCTAACGGATAGTTTGTATATTTGTACAAGTAATTCAAGCGCTTATGAAAACGGTACAAAGTTCATTTATTCGATCCATCTTCGCAATTATTATTGGTGCCCTTTTAGTGAAATACCGTGAAGATACGGTAACATGGCTGATTATCCTCATCGGAATACTTTTCTTGATTTCGGGGTTGATATCCACCATTACGTACTTCATAGCCAAACGCCATGCCAAAGACACCGTTGTTTTCAATAATGAAGGCCAGAAAATTTCTGGTTACTACCCACCCTATCCCATTGTCGGCATCGGCAGTATGCTCTTGGGATTTGTGTTGGCTTTGATGCCCAACACATTTATTTCAAGCTTAATGTATATCTTGGCCATTATCTTGATATTGGGAGTCATCAACCAATTTGTTAATCTTGCCACCATCAGCCGAATGGTTCGGGTAGGGTTGATTTACTGGCTGCTACCTTGCGTGGTATTACTGATTGCCATCATCGCCTTATTCAAACCCACTTGGATTGCGTCCATGCCACTGTTTATCTTGGGATGGACATTGATCTTATTTGGTATCATCGAATGTATCGACGCCTTCAAGACAATGACTGTCAACAAAAAGTTCAAGCATGTAAGTCAGCAGCAGCCTACGCCACCCGCTGCAGAAATAACCGAAGCGACTGAAATAAACGAAACGGCAGAAGAATAAAGATTTTTTCCTGCTGTTGGCATTGAGGTCACGAAAGCCTCATTGCAGCCTTCACTCGGTTGAATAGAATAATCCATCTTCGGTAGCAAAGCCAAAGATGGACTTTTTATATGTATCCATCTAAGAACTTCGACAGATATTGTTTGGAAACAAAAAAAAGCCATGTTGCAAAAGCATTGCTATCGATCAGCAAAATGATGGATATCGGAAGGCAAACCCGATGGTTTTGGGCAACGATGTCCATGAATTTGTAAAATGGATGTGTGCTGATCGGAGAGAAAGCGTCAACGTCTTCAATCGAAACATCAAAAGACGAAACCTAAATTGATATAGAAGTTCACCGTTTTTGTCTTTGAAGACCATCCCACAGATGCACCCAGTGGGCCTAGAATACTATTGTAGTAATAAGCCATTTCACATCCAATCTTGGGTCCAATAGCAAACATGTCACCAAAATGATCGGCGGTCTGGTAAGCCGAAAGATTGCCCAAAATATAGTTGTTGTTAAAAATACGCTGCTGAAGCTTGATACTCGCAGACACAAATTTGTTTTCTACCCGTTCAATATTTCCGATGCCGGCAAAGGGCATGTGCTGATCGGGAAGATAATATTGATCCCATTGACCACCAATCAGGTTCTGAAGCGTATAGGGAGGATTATCATCCAAGATAAGCCGCCCATACAAAATGGGTTGGAAGGTCAAGCGGTTGTTCAGTGGAAACGACATCCGCCACAGCGCACTGACGACATTCAAGCCCAGATGTCCGTCATACCCAATCAGGTTATCAGTATGGTAAGCGTAATTGGCTCGGAATCTTGCCCCACGCGAAGCAAAATACCATTGATCTTCAGAGTTATATTCAACATCGGCACGATAGGTGAAAAGGTGCTGGTTGCGGGGCCCACTTTCCAATGCCTGGATACTCACATCCTGCAAGATGTTTTGAATGTGGTAATAATCAAACTGTGCACCGATCTTGAAATTAAAATTTCGGATGTTAAAATCGAAAGGGGTTAAATTGACCGTATGTTGATCGTAGGTAATATTGTATTCTCTTGAGGCCTGGTTGTACACGTTGAGATCCTGGTAACGATAGATATACGAGGCATTGATGGTTCCCCACAGATAAGGATGAATCGCAAAATCGACGCGTGCCATCGACCTTTTGCCCAACCGCAGTGTTAGATCTGAAGTCATTGGAGCTGTATTACTTCTTACAAAGAAGGCCATATTGGCTTGCAGAGCCATTTTTTCCTCTGTGTCGAAACGGATACCTAAATTGATTTTCGTACTTTTCTTGCCTTTGGCTACGATGTGAAGGCAGTGTCCATTGGCCTGTTGAGTCAGATAGCAATCGGCATCATTGTAGAACAGGTCTACCCGCATGGTATTGGCAATCTTGTCAGCATCGCTTACACGGATACTGTCACGATTGTCCAAACGATATTGTCGTGCAATAAACCGTTGATCGGCTTGCTCAACGTGCTCAAACGAAACTTCTGCCAGTTTCATTTTTGGGGCCAGATGCTCCCAAGAGGTCGGTTTTGGATGTTGTGGACGGGTAATTGGTGATAAGCCTAGCGTCGCTTTCAAATCGACCAGTTGCTGCCACTGCTTCATTGCGGCCTCTTCGCCTCTTCGGATAAGGCTATCCACTGATGCTTCTGAAAACGAAGACGTGCCGTACCCCTCTGTATTTACTTGAATCAGGATATCCGTATTCTTAACATTTGCATCATATTTGTCTCTACAATTGATATCAACGATTTGGCTGAGGACACTGGCCCCGTTTGTAATGTCATCTGCAGTCTTAAGAGGTGACTGTACCGTAATGCCGATAACGATATCGGCCCCCATCTGACGGGCAATATCAACGGGATAGTTGTTGCGCAAACCACCATCTACCAGTATCATGCTACCCTTTCTGAGTGGTGAGAACACCCCGGGGATAGCCATGCTGGCACGCATAGCCTCAGCCAAGACACCCTGATGGAACACATATTCGGTGTTGTCAATGATATTCGTGGCAACGCATGCAAAGGGAATGGGCAGCGTATTGAAGTCGATGGAGTCGGGATAGTCGGTCGTCAGTTTATTAAACAGCTTCGAAAGATTCTTGCCTTCCATCAGTCCCATAATCTGTTCTTCTTTCTTCACAAACCTTACATCACGACTAAAGGCATAAATGTTTTCCTTCTTGCGGTCGTATAAACTCTCGTTGCTGACATCAACTTTATCGGAAAGCAAAAAACTCCAGTCTTGTTGTCTTACCAATGTATCCAGAAGATTTGCGTTGTAACCGATGCTATACAGACCACCGATGAGACATCCCATCGACGTTCCTGTGATGATGTCAACCGGAATGCCGGCCTTCTCAATCACCTTCAAGGCACCAATATGTGCAAATCCCTTGGCTCCGCCACCGCTCATCACCACAGCCACTCTAGGATGTGCTGGAAGTTGACGGGCTGGTAAAGTTACACATATCAGACAAGCAATACAGGCAAGTAACGTATTTTTCATGGGCGTACAGGTTATTAGGTAGAATGGTTCTTGAAACGGAACGCTGCCAACTCTTCAAATTCAGTGCCAGGCTTACCATAGTTGGCATAAGGGTAAATGCTGATGCCTCCTCTTGGCGTAAACAGTCCTGTTACTTCAATATATTTGGGGTCCATCAACTGGATCAAATCTTTCATGATGATGTTGACACAATCTTCATGAAAATCGCCATGGTTACGAAAACTAAAGAGATAGAGCTTTAAACTCTTGCTCTCTACCATTCGTTCGGCAGGTACATACGAAATCTTGATCTCAGCAAAATCGGGCTGACCGGTGATCGGGCACAATGACGTAAACTCGGGACAATTGAATTGTACCCAATAATCATTCTGAGGATGCTTGTTCTCAAAGGTCTCCAACACTTCCGGAGCATAATCCATCTTATAAACGGTCTTCGCACCTAAAGCCTGCAATCCGTCGTTTTTTCTAGAATCATTCATCTGAACTAAATTTTTATTATATCATGATTGGCTTGAAAGCCGGCCGTCATCACATGACATGATCTTTTACTTTTGTCTATAGGTTGACCAATCCCTGGTGACAATTAAAAATTAAACAGGCGCATGATGTTGTAATCGATGCCATTGTCATAGACATCCTCGCCTTCATAACGTTTCAAAGCCTTAACCACGCGAATGGTTACAGGCAGCACAACGATCTCGTATGCAGTCTTCAATATCACCTGCCACAGCATCAAAGGGGGTATCGCTGCCAGTGGGATAACGCCAACGAAAGCCAAAGGGAAGAATATCAGCGAATCAACGCTTTCGCCAAACAACGTGCTCAGGATTGCTCTTGCAGAAAAGTTCTTGCCATGCGAAGAGATTTTCATCTTGCTCATGACATAGGCATTCACGAAAGAGCCACAGATAAATGCGAGAAAAGAGGCTGCAGCTATACGGGGAGCCAATCCAAAAATTGCATGAAACCCTTCTTGGTTGGTCCAGTAAGCAGCGCCAGGAATGATATCACAGATGGCACCTACAATGACAAAGAAAAAGTTCATGGCGAATCCTACCCAGATCATCAAACGGGCTTTCCCGTAACCCCACACCTCACAAACGCAGTCGTTGATGATATAAGAAATGGGAAAGACAATTAATCCACCGGTCAATGTGAGAGGGCCTACTGCAATTTGCTTGGTTTCTAGCACATTAGCCGCAATTAGACAAACACAGAAGAGGATACAAATAAGCATAAATACGATGCTCACGTAGTGACGTTTACGGTCCATTGGTCTTGTTTTTTAAAGAGGTTTATCAAGCACTCTGTATGAATAAATATAAAAAGATAAACCCTCTACCTGAACATATCCTGAAATATCGTTCAAGACAATGAGATTATCGTCTGCAAAGTTAATGATTTTTATAGAAAGAACATACAAGATTATCAAAAAACAAACTATCTTTGCACTTTAACATTCAAGACAAATAAGATGAAAAAGTTATTATTTACGGTACTTGCAGCCTTGTTGACAACGTTCATCCAAGCACAAGATACAGAATATGTCATTACAGGAACAGCGCCAAATGGTGTTGAAAAGGTATATTATTATTTCAACGGTCGGTCCAGGCAAGCCGACAGTGTCGCGGTGAGGGCTGGAAAGTTTCAATTGAACGGTAAGCAAGCGCTGAACACATTCATTACCGTTGCTACCAATTCGAATAACGATATCACGGTTATCAACGACAGAACACCTGTCACGATCGACATGAACAATTTCAAAGTTATGGGATCGGCGCAGAATGTTCAGTTTACCAATCTGCAAAAAGATCAGAAAGCTCAAGACGCTAAGATCATAGATGCCTACAACAAATATCAGAAGATCGCTACAGACAAGACCATCGAAGGTGAAACAATGAAGGTTACGCTCAGAAATCAGATGGAGGAAATGGAAGCCAACCAGCTGAAAGATATCCTTAAATATGCGCAGTCGCACAAAAACAGTGTTGCTCCCGCCTTTTATCTGGCACAGTTATATTATGGCATGAACTACGACGAACTTGCCAAGACACTGGATGCATCAGCCGAGTATTATAACCATCCCTTAATGGAAGGACCAAAAGCTTATTTGAAATCATTGGAAAAACGCCGTCCGGGAATCCAATTTACCGACTTATCCATGAACGATATGGATGGGAAACCGGTTAAATTGAGCAACTGGGTTGGAAAAGGAAACTATGTATTGGTCGACTTTTGGGCTAGCTGGTGTGGTCCTTGCCGAATGGAAATGCCTAATGTGGTAAATGCCTACAAGCGTTATCACGATGCAAAAGGCTTCAATGTCGTAGGCGTTTCATTCGATTCAAAGCAAGAAGCATGGAAAAATGGCGTTACAACGCTGGGTATGGTATGGCCTCAGATGTCTGATTTAAAATACTGGAAATGCGCTGCTGCTGAGATTTATGGTATCAACTCTATTCCATCCAACATTCTGGTAGACCCTACAGGCAAGATTGTGGCCTGCGATCTTCGTGGTTCAATTCTTGAAGCCAAACTGAAAGAGATCTATGGTTACTAAAATATAGCTTACGGTTTAATGACGTAAAATCACGAGGCAGTCCGTTTTCCAGATGAAAACGGACTGCTTTGGTTTTCAATTTTAGCATGCCCATTTATGAATTCGATAAAACAAAGTTCATAACCCATTCCGTTGTTTTTCTGAAATCACAACAAATAACTGCACACACACTCACCTGCGTGCGCAAAATGCAAAAAAAGAATTCTTAAAAGGCAGAATTAATGATTGAAAGAAAGCAAATTTGTGTATATTTGTTTGTGAAAAGTCTATTTTCAAGCGATCTATCCCAACAGGATAGCGTGTAATTTTTGAAATGAAAGCGTACAAACCGATAAGAAAAAGCTTATGAACCAACGAGTAGTGATATCAGAAAATCTGAAGTTAGACCTGGCATGTGCTATTTCCGAATGCGAACACGACCGCCTATTTGTTGTTGTCGATGAAACAACGGCAGAGAAGTGCTGGCCCCGCATTGCGGATTATTATAGTCTGAAAGGTGCACAACTCATCATTATTCCTGCTTCAGAAACACATAAGAACCTTGAGTCGGTGATCCATATTTGGGAAAAACTCGAAGAAGGTCAGGCTACTCGCCATTCATGTCTCATCAATCTGGGAGGCGGAATGGTGACAGATTTAGGAGGATTTGCTGCGTCAACCTTTAAGAGAGGTATCAATTTCATCAACATTCCCACGACACTATTGGCCATGGTTGATGCATCTGTCGGCGGAAAAACAGGCATCAACTTCAACGGTTTGAAGAATGAAGTGGGAGTCTTCAACGATTCTAAGTTTGTACTTCTGCACACTCCTTTTCTCAAGACACTAAACATGGAGAATATGCTTAGCGGCTACGCTGAGATGTTGAAGCACGGATTGATCAGCAACGACAGGGTTCTCGCTGAACTCCTCACGTTTGATTTTAATGGAAAAATAGACTATTGCCTTTTGCAAAAGATGATTGCCGAATCAGTTGCCATAAAAGAAAAGGTGGTAACTGAAGATCCTTACGAAAGTGGTATGCGCAAAGCATTGAATTTAGGGCATACCTTTGGGCATGCATTTGAGTCATGGGCATTGAAGAGAAAGCCTATTTTGCACGGATATGCCGTGGCCTTCGGATTGGTATGTGAATTGTATATGAGCGTGGTTGAATGTGGTTTCCCAACAGAAAAGATGAGACAAATCACCGCATTTATCAAGGAAAACTATGGACAATTGCCCATCACATGCAATGATTACGAGGAACTCATAGCCTTGATGCAACACGATAAGAAGAATAACGCTAACAAAATCAACTTCACGTTGCTCAGTAATATTGGTCAAATCAACATCGATCAGTCTGCAACCATTGAGCAAATAAAGGAAACTTTCGATTTTTATCGGGAAGGAGAATAACCATATTGTCGCAACACATCCCTGTTGCTGCAATCAGAATTCATCAGCAAAATATTCGCGAACAATGTCTATCGCCTTGGCACGTGCTGGTTTTCCATTTTCCGTCATGGGTAGTTGGTCGATTGAGAGATAGAAACGGGGCTGCCAATATTTAGGCAATTCCTGCTCACAGATGGCTTTTATCGGTGCTATATCGGTTGATTCCACCAACAAAACCACGGTCTCTCCAAATTTCTCATCTACAGCTTTGCTGACCTGATATGCGCATTGCAGCTTGCCTTGCAGCTTCCTCTCCACATCTTCCATTTGAATCTTGATGCCTCCACTGTTGATTACGCTATCTTTTCTACCTAAGATTCGGAACATGTGAGCTTCGTTTGCATCAGGAATATCTGCCTTAGGAATAAATAATTCTGCCAAATCGTTGGTAACAACAGGCTCTGAACAAATTGCAGGAGCCTCGATGACCAAACAGCCTTCATTGTTTAAATGAACCTGGACATGCTCAAGAGGTTGATACCAAACACTAGCTTGTGGTCCGTTGAGTCTTCGCATCGCGATGTGTGAGAGTGTTTCTGTCATGCCATAGGTGCTCCAAACTGCATGAGGAAACGACTTCAACGTTTCCGCCATCACTTCATCTACGGCACCCCCGCCGATGATCAGATGTTTGATCTGAAGAAGTTTCTTTCGCTCTTCGAGCACTTTCAACGAGTTATACACTTGCAATGGCACCATCGCTGCGAAGGTTGGAGCCTCCGAGATGTTTCGTAAAGGATGACCACTCGGCTCGACAGAGATGAGCCTAAGGTTACGAACCAACGACCGTACGACCATCATTTTTCCACCGATATAATCGAGCGACATGCAAAGAAGTGCGCTATCTCCAGACTTTAACCCCAGAAAATCGCAGGTCATGCGTGCACTTGCTTCCATTCTTTTCTTCTCAACGGCAATGGTTTTAGGCTCGCCTGTCGAGCCACTTGTATGAACCTGAAGCATTTCCGAAGGACGATCCCATTCGGTTATAAACTCTTGCACAGTCATCTTTTATAAACCTCCGTTATTCATGGATGAAAACCAAAGTTGATCTCCTTTGATTTCGAGTGGCGATGGGATGTTGTCTGTAAACAATTGTCCTGTTCCCAAACCCTGTGGAAAAATAATTTTGGGGCCGTATACCTTGGCGGCCCATTGAGCAATAGCATTCAACCCCACATTACTTTCGAGAGCACTGGTCATCCAAGACCCAATTTTCCGTTCTTTGGCCAATGATATCCATTCTTCTGTTCCATGCATGCCACCATGCAAAGAAGGCTTTAATATAATGTATGCTGGTGAAATGGAGTCCAGCAATATCTCTTTTTGATTAAGCAGATTCACGCCAATTAGCTCTTCGTCAAGCGCAATGGGAATAGGCGAATCCTTGCAGAGTTTCGCCATTTCTTTCCATCGGTGCTGATTAATAGGTTGTTCTATTGAATGAATGTCATAGACGGCAAGGCGTTCCAATCGGGAAAGCGCATTGTCGACTGTGAAGCCTCCATTGGCATCTAGCCGTATCTCGATGTCTGATTTGCTGAAATTTGAACGGATAAATTTTACCAATTCCAGTTCTTTCTCAAAGTCAATGGCCCCCACTTTCAGTTTCACACAACGAAAACCCTGTTCCATTTTTTCGTTGATACGGGCATACATCTCATCGAAAGAACCCATCCACACCAGTCCATTGATGACAATTCCCTCTTCGCCACGGCCAAATGGCGTATCGAAAAGTGCCCAACTTCCATGAGCATTCCACTGAGCAAGGGCCGTTTCCAATCCAAACAAGATTGACGGATAGGGTCTTAATTGCTCATAATCGATCGTTCCGTCTTCTTCAAAAGCTAGACAAGCCTCTTGCAAAATTTGTTTATAATCGGGAACAGCATCGCAACTTAAATCAGGGAGCGTGGCACATTCGCCAATGCCTTTCACCTCATCCTCAACATTTGAAACCAAGGAGATAAAGTAGCTTTGCCGGGTACGGTATACACCTCTTGACGTTCCTGCAGGTTGTTTAAAGTGAAATGTTCGTTCAGAAATGGATAAATGGTATTTCATTTTATCAAAACTTTGTTGTATTTCTATGTTCCATGCGTGCTTTAGTCATCTGTTTGGGAATGCCACCTCATTGAAAGGAGCCTGCCTTTTGATTGGCAATGGGATCCCGATAATGACCATTTCAAGGAAACTGGGGATACTTGTCAAAGTCGGGTTTACGCTTCTCCAAGAAAGCCTT
>CALNBT010000157.1 GCA_937874345.1 uncultured Prevotella sp. | reverse complement strand
AGCAGATATTCAATATTATCAGTTGGGGTCTTCCAGTCTTCTGCCATCCAGCCATTTTTGGCCGAACCATATACAACAGGGAAATCCAACTGGTCTTCTGTGGCATTCAAAGAGAACATCAAATCGAACACCATCTCATAAACTTCTTCAGGACGACAATTGGGTTTGTCAACCTTGTTGACAACAACAATAGGCTTCAAACCGATCTGTAGCGCCTTTTGGAGCACAAAACGGGTCTGTGGCATGGGGCCTTCAAAAGCATCGACCAACAGAATACATCCGTCAGCCATGTTCAATACGCGTTCTACCTCGCCACCGAAATCGGAGTGACCCGGGGTATCAATAATATTGATTTTCGTTCCTTTCCAATTGATTGAAACGTTTTTGGACAAGATAGTAATACCTCTTTCACGTTCCAAATCATTTGCATCCAATACCTGTCCACTGTTATCCTGTCCTTCACGGAACAAATTTCCCGCCAACATCATCTTATCTACCAAAGTGGTTTTACCATGATCGACGTGAGCGATAATTGCAATATTTCTAATGTCTTGCATCTTTCTTAACCTTATTTAAAATTCGCATGTATGCATACAGATAAGGGTCAATGGGAGTTTGAAAGGTAACTGCCAGCCATGTCCAAACCTTTCGTGAATGGTAGCTAGCCAAAATGGATTACTTCTTTGAGATTTCGGGTGGGAAACCCATTACTTGTTCATTTCTAAGCCCTGTAGGCTGTGCTCCTGTTTCTTTCTTGTCACGTTATGTGAAGAGAATTTCAACACCTTATTTTATTATTGTCTGCAAAATTACTCATTTTAATTCAGACAACATCATACATTATCCAATATTTAATGACAAGGTCTTCGATTATTCAAATCACGGAAAATTATTCCTCAACTATACGCTATCTATCCTCAAAAATCAAGATTCGTCCCTCCAAAAGAACCCTCATGATGCATTTTTTTATCTTTTTTGCCTTGAAAGCTCGAAATAATGTTTAACTCATTGTGCAATATTCAATTAAAAGTGCTAACTTTGCACTCGCATTATTGCATAAATATATTTAATTATTAACGACAGCTATGTATTTAGACAAAGCAAAAAAAGAAGAGATCTTTGGACAATACGGAAAGTCTAACTCTGATACTGGTTCAGCTGAGAGCCAGATAGCATTGTTCTCATACCGCATTTCCCACTTGACGGAACACCTTAAGAAGAACCGTAAAGATCATAACACAGCACGTTCTTTGACGATTTTGGTTGGAAAACGTCGTGCCTTGCTCGATTATCTTTATGATAACGACGTAGAGCGCTACCGTACCATTATCAAAACATTAGGTTTGCGTCGATAAACCAACGTGCCCTTTAAGCTTAAGGAAATTAAAACTCCTCACTATCGCAATGTTAGTGAGGAGTTTTTTTTGTTGTAATCAGCTTGCTAATAGAGTTACTTTTCCATGATTTCGCACAAAGGTTCCATCACAAATTCACGATCGTACATCAACGGATGCGGAATTTTCAAATCAGGTTCATCCAGTTTGATATCATCATAAAGTAAGATATCGATGTCAATCACCCGGTCATGATAAACGCTACCTACCGACTTTTCTGTTCTACCCAATTGCTTTTCGATCTTCTGCGTAGCATTCAACACCTGACGTGGTGCTAGTTTAGTGCAGCAACAGATGCAGGCATTGACAAACGGGTGACTGGAAACAAAGCCCCAAGGCTTCGTTTCGTAAAACGAAGACAGACTTTCGACAGGTCCAACCGCTTGGTTGATCAAGTCGATGGCTTTCAACAGTGTTTGCTTTCTTTCACCTATATTAGCGCCAAGCCCCAAAAATACCGAATGTCCTTCAACAGAATGCATCATCCTTCAAACCATCAATCGTCCAATATCAACATCGAATCGCCGTAGCTTCCAAACGTATAACCGTTCTTAACTGCCAAACGATAAGCTTCCATCACTAGGTCGTAACCGCCAAAAGCAGCCGTTTCCATCAACAAGGGAGACATGCTATCGTAGAAATTGGCCATCATCGAGTCGGCCAATCCAAAGTCGTAAGGTGGGAAAATAAACTTACTGGTCCATCCATCGTACTCTTTCAGCATCCCATCGGTACCGACTGCCGTTTCGGTTGCCTTGATAACACTTGTTCCAACGGCACAGATATGATGACCCTCCTGCTTTGCTTTGTTCACGATGTCACATGCTTTGACTCCCACTCGCATTGGTTCAGAATCCATTTTGTGCTTCGTTAGGTCTTCAACCTCTATCGGATGAAAGCTACCTAATCCACAATGCAGGGTAATTGTTGTATAATGAATACCCTTGATTTCCATGCGTTTCAACATTTCTCTACTTACATGAAGACCGGTTGCCGGTGCTGTAACAGCGCCCTCTTCTGTTGCCATGATCGTCTGGTAGTCTTCCAAATCCTGTTCATTTGCATGAGCCATCTCTCTTCTATCGATAATATATCGTGGCAATGGAGCTTCACCCAGTGCAAAAAGCTCTTGCTTAAACTCCTCGTGTGGACAGTCATAGAGAAACCTTAACGTACGCCCACGACTCGTAGTGTTGTCTATGACTTCGGCCACCATCGTGCCACTCTCGTCAAAAAACAACTTGTTTCCAATACGAATTTTACGGGCCGGCTCAACGAGAACATCCCACAAGCGCATGTCAGCATTGAGTTCACGCAAGAGAAACACCTCTATCTTGGCATCCGTCTTTTCCTTCGTGCCGTATAAACGTGCTGGGAAAACTTTCGTATCATTGAAAATAAACGTGTCACCTTCTGAAAAAAAGTCCAGTGCATCACGAAATTCAAAGAACTCACCCTCTATAGGTTTGCCCTTTTTGTCTTTCTTGAACATCTCGATGGTCTGCGATTTGCGATGCAAAACCATCAAGCGTGCCTCATCACGACGCGTCATTCTTAACGAAACCGTCTCTCCTTTTTCGTTGACTATGTCATGATAGATACTATGAGGGTATAAAGCGATTTGTTCTTCCGGCAGATGGAATTTGAATTGTGATAATTTCATTATGCTTGTTTTTCTTCTATTACTTGCTGATCCAACCATTCACTGAAATGGTCGAAGTTAATACTCTCTTCAACTTTAAAGTCTCCCACCCTCGTTCTACGCAAAGCGATGAGATAAGCTCCGCTGTCAAGTGCACGCCCCAAGTCGCGTGCAAGCGCCCGGATGTAGGTTCCCTTACCACAAACGATGTGTAAACTCAACTGCATCGTTTCAGGATTGAATGCCAAAATCTCGATGTCATCAATGCGAACCGACTTGGGTTGCAACACGACATCTGCACCTTTACGGCGTAAATCATACGATCTTTTTCCATCAACCTTACAGGCACTGTAGGTCGGCGGTGTTTGTTGGATATCCCCAACAAACTGTTTCAGTTCATCTTTGATGCGCTCGAGGGTGATATGTGATGTGGGAAATGTCTCACTGACAGGATGCTCGCAGTCGTAACTCACGGTAGTTGCTCCCAATTGTATGGTACAAGTATATTCCTTTGTATGGGTCTGCAACTGTTCAATTTGCTTTGTTGTTTTTCCGGTACACAGCACCAGCACACCTGTTGCCAACGGATCTAAAGTTCCTGCATGGCCTATTTTTACTCTTTTGATGCCCAATCGACGTGAAATGAGATAACGAACGCGGGCCAGAGCCCCGAAGCTGGTCATTCCATAGGGTTTGTCAATGGAAAAAATTTCTCCTGAATTAAAATCCATTTAACCAACCATTGCCAAGTTATGTCCCATCAACAGCCACACCAGAATGAGCCCTCCAACTACAATACGATACACGCCAAACGCCTTGAAACCATATTTTGTGAGGAATGCAACAAACCATTTCATGGCCAACAATGCAACAATGAACGCCACTCCACTACCCAACAACAAAGTGGGCACTTGAGATGCCAATGCAGCAATGCCGCCATGGGTAACAAGTTTTAGCAAATCCAGACATGTTGCTGCAAACATCGTTGGTACTGCCAAAAAGAACGAGAACTCGGCCGCACGCTTACGAGTCAGTCCTTGGGCCATACCCCCTACGATGGTAGCCATGGAACGTGATACGCCTGGTATCATGGCGATACATTGGAACAAGCCAATCTTAAAAGCTTTCTTCTCGGTTACCTGGGTGCTTTCTTTGCCATGGTTGAAAATTTGGTCACAGAACAGCATGAAAATGCCCCCCAGAACCAACATCACAGCCACCACCATCACGCTTCCCAGCAACTGATCAATCAACTTATTGGCTAAAAGTCCGATCACGGCAGCGGGAATAAAGGCAACCAATAGTTTCCAGTAGAAATCCCATTTAAAGATAAATGCCTTTACAGCACTGCTTCCTTCGGGTGCCGGATGATGGTTCAAACGGAAAAAACGCCTCCAATAAAGGGCTACAACCGAGAGGATAGCGCCAAATTGGATGATGACGATAAAAGCATTGATAAACGGATCGTCTGGTTTCATACCCATCAAATCGCGCGTAATAATCATGTGTCCTGTTGACGAAACAGGCAGAAATTCTGTCAACCCTTCAACGATTGCCAGAATGATGGTTTGGAGAAAACTCATGCTTCTTTACTTTCCTTGTCTTGGGGTTTGCGAATGATAGCATAAATGATTGAAATGAATCCGATGAAACACACCACAGGGGCAACCTTGATGCGTCGAACGCTGAAGATATCCGGATTATAAGTGGTCTCAGTTGAACCACTGCCACTCATCAGGATCAGGCCGAATACGACGACCGCCAATCCCACTGCCAACAGAATAAAGTTGACTTTGTCAAATGCTAAATTTCTTTTGTCCATCTTATTGATTGGGTTATTGCATGAGCCAGCCAACTCGTGTGGAGTTGCTTAGTTGGTTCATGCAAACAATTTATTAAATTTTGTATAAGTCACCTGCCTTCATGCGCAGGAACTTGCTAACAGATATATAAGCACACATCGCCGTGATGATGATGCCGAACAAAAAGACCGAAATCCCGGTGAGGGCCATTACATCGTATGTAACCACCGATAAGATGTCGGGTTCTGATATATAAAGACCATAAATCAACGCAGCCAGTACCACATTCGCGATCAGTCCGGCAAGCAATCCGGTCCACACCGCCCTGTTGACGAAAGGTCTTCGAATGAATCCCCATGAGGCTCCAACCAGTTTCATGGTATGAATAGAGAAGCGACGTGCGTAAATATCAAGCTTAACGGTGTTGTTAATCAGTGAGAAAGATACAAAGGTCAACAAAACGGCCAGCGTCAACATGACCAATCCCATCTTCGCCAGGTTTCGGTTAACACTGTCGATTAAGTCTTTTTGGTAATTTACCTGACTCACTTTGGGATATTTCTTGAATTCACCAACAATCCATTTCAACGAATCATTATTGGCATATTGCGATTTCAACGTTACCTCTATCGAAGCAGACAAGGGGTTTTCACCATCAGTAAAATCGGAAGGGTCACTTCCCATCGCGATAGTGGTCTCTTTCAAGGCTTGTTCTTTACTGATAAATTGAATATTATTGACAAATGGTGATTTCTTGATATCATTACAAATTTTCTGGGCCTCAGGCGTGGTCATTTCGTGTTCAAGCATCAGTTGTACCACTAAATTTTCCTTGACATATGAAGAAAGATTCCTACCCGTAAGGGTTGAAAATACGACCAAGCCTAACAAGATAAGCACCAATGCCGTGCTAATACATAGGGTTATAGCCTGTAATCTGTTATGACTACTGGCTTTATTTCGTTTCTTACTCATTCTAATGAGGATATATTATACCAAATTTCTGGCAAAGTAACAAAAAAAAGGCTGATAAAACAAAGCTTTAACGACTATTAACGCGAGGCTCCGTCAAAAAAAATATATCTTTGTCTGTTACATGACACACAACGGCAAAGTATCAAGTCGCTGTCGGCATGGCAACTGACCAGTAGGCCCAAAGGCATGTGGGTAAGGTCATACAAAAATGTTTATAAAAAATGAGCACAATACTCCATTCATCCCCCATCTACGGACCAGTTCACAGCCGTCGGATGGGACTTTCTCTAGGTATTAATTTGATGCCCGAAGATGGAAAGATTTGCACCTTCGACTGCATCTATTGCGAATGTGGCTTTAACCAAGACCGGGAACCAATGACCAACCGTCCCACGAGAGAAGAGGTTGCTAAGGCTTTGGAAACAAGATTGAAAGAGATGTCAGCCCACCATGAGATGCCCAATGTGCTTACCTTTGCCGGAAATGGCGAGCCTACGGGTCATCCCCAGTTTCCTGAAATCGTTGATGACACCATCGCTTTGCGTGATCGTTATTGTCCGGAGGCGGCCATTTCGGTGTTGAGCAATGCCACCCTCATTCACCGCAAGGCCGTATACGATGCACTGATGAAGATCGATAAAAATATCATGAAACTGGATACGGCCGACATTGACTATATCAAGCTGGTTGACCGTCCGGTGAATTCTCATTATGACATTCAGGATATCATCGAGAGCCTGCAGACTTTTCAGGGACATGTCATCATTCAGACCATGTTCATGAAAGGTTGGTTTGAAGACAGAAATATCAACAATACGCAAGAAAAGTTTGTAGGTCCGTGGCTCAAAGCAATCCGCCAAATCATGCCCAGCGATGTGATGATTTATACCATCGACCGCGAAACGCCGGCTCCCAATCTGGAAAAGGCTACTCACGAAGAGTTAGATGCCATTGCGGAACGGGTAAGAAACAGTGGCATTGCCTGTCATGTATCTTATTGAAAAAGCATACGGCAAAGCCTGCAAACTTTTTTATGGGTAAAGGACTTTCAACATTTCCTTTCGCCACCTGCCAAACATACGCTAACGTGCTGATTATATGAAATTTGCAATGCCAATGGGTTTAGGCATCAAAGTCATGCAAATTGAACGGCAATATCATTGATATTGCCGTTCAATCTCATGCCTTTTGCGCAATGAAAGAAATGAGAAGAACCGGCATTGAAAAATTCATTCTTTGGATATACCGAAGGTTTCTTGCAATCGCATCATCCACCACCCATCCCAAAAGCTGTCATCAAGCACTAAAGACCTTGTCTATTGCTCCTACATTCCAAATATCCGTACCGGGAAAGGAAGCATTTTGAACACTGCCTGTCAGTACAACCTGTAGATAATATTTGTTAAAAGAAGAAGACATTCAATTCTTTGTTAGTAAAAATAGCGTACTTTTGCACCAAGAAAAACTTCTTTAGCGAAATAAGTTTTTCTTTATATGACAACAGGATGATGGAATTAGCCAGAAATATTAAGAACAAATTATATAGTTAATAAGGTATGAAACAAACAAACATGTTTTTGTTGGCGGCCGTAGCTACGCTTTTCGTTGCGTGTGGCGGCAGAGGCAACATGAAATTCGGTGATAACGAATTCCCCGTTCAGACAATCGGAACGACGGGTTCTACGACAGAGTCTACCTACCCCGCGGTGATTAAAGGCATACAGGACGTAGAAATTCGCCCGAAAATTGCTGGATTTATCACCCAGATTAACGTGAAAGAAGGTCAGACCGTAAGTGCCGGACAGGTATTGTTCGTCATCGACAACAGCACATATCAGGCTGCTGTTCGCCAGGCCTCTGCATCTGTCAATTCGGCCCTGTCTCAACTGAACACGGCCAAGATGACATACGACAACAGCACTCAACTCTACAAGAAAAATGTTATTGGTACTTTTGAGATGCAATCTGCTCAAAACACCTATGAAACGGCCAAGGCTGCCGTAGCACAGGCACGTGCTGCTTTACAATCAGCCAAGGATATGCTGAGCTTTTGCTATGTCAAAAGTCCAGCAGCCGGTGTCGTTGGCAGTCTTCCTTATAAGGTAGGAGCTTTGGTCAGCGCCACCAATCAACAGGCTTTGACAACCGTTTCGAACATCAGCACCATCGAAGTTTATTTCTCGATGACAGAAAAAGACATCTTGGAGATGTCAAAGGAGGCTGGAAACAGCAATGCAGCCGTTGCAGATATGCCGACAGTGAAGTTGAAACTGGTAGATGGAACTATTTACAACCAACCGGGCAAGGTGGTTAAGATGAGTGGTGTGATAGACCCGACAACCGGTACGGTATCGATGATAGCTCGTTTCTCTAATCCCGACAAATTGCTGAAGAGTGGTGGATCGGGGTCAATCCTCGTCCCTCATGTGAAGGATCATTCCATCGTTATTCCTCAGTCGTATGCTTTTGAGGTTCAGAACAAGATCTTTGTCTATACCGTTGGCAATGACAACAAAGCAAAGTATACTGAAATTACGGTAGACCCACAGAATGATGGACAAAACTATGTTGTTACATCAGGTCTGAAGACAGGCGACCGTGTCATCACAAACGGCATCACGAAGCTGAGTGATGGAATGGCTATCAAGCCCATCACAAAAGAACAATATGACCAGAAGATTGCAAAAGCTGCGAAGCTTGGCGCTATTCAGGGAGATTATAAAAAGATGAAAGAAGCATTCAAGTAGGACTGGAAATGGGAAAACGAGCGAAATACGCCGTTTTATCCCACTTTCTTATCAGCTACATAAAATAACGAATTATGACATTTACAAACTTTATCAAGCGTCCGGTTCTGTCAACGGTCATATCAGTTCTGCTGGTTGTCCTGGGTTTGATCGGACTGACGGCGCTCCCTGTCGAGCAATATCCCAATATCGCACCACCTACCATCTCTGTAAGTACATCCTATATAGGTGCAGATGCCCAGACGGTGAAGAACTCTGTGATTGCTCCTTTAGAGGAAGCCATCAACGGAGTAGAGAACATGGAATACATAACCTCATCGGCCAGCAATTCGGGTGGGGCCCAAATCACCATTTATTTTCGACAGGGTACCGATCCGGATATGTGCGCCGTGAACGTACAAAACAGAGTATCGCAGGCAATGTCTATGCTGCCTGCCGAAGTAAACCGTGTAGGTGTAACGGTAACCAAACGACAAACCTCCCAGGTTATCATGTACACCTTATCGTCCGACGATGGAAAATATGACGACGAGTTCTTGACCAACTACAACGATATCAACATCGTTCCGGCTCTAAAACGTATTCAAGGTGTGGGTGACGTGATGAGCCCAGGTATGAAAACATACTCTATGCGTATCTGGTTGAAGCCCGAGAAAATGAAACAATACGGACTGATGCCTACCGATATCTCTGGAGCACTGGCCGAACAAAATATCGAGGCCGCTCCCGGATCATTCGGAGAGCAGAGCAAGATGTCCTACGAATATGTGATGCGGTACGGAGGAAGATTAAAGACTGCCGAAGAATTTGGCAACATTATCTTGACCAGCACACAGACAGGTCAGACATTGAAATTGAAAGATGTGGCCAAAGTTGAGCTTGGTGGACTAGTATATTCGGTAAGCATGCGCCACAACGACAAGCCCTCTGTCATGGGTATGGTTCAGCAGATGGCTGGATCTAATGCCAACGATATTGCAAAAGCTGTCAAGGCAGAGTTAGACACTCAGTCCAAGAACTTCCCTCCGGGATTGAAATACGAAACCACTTATGATGTAACCGATTTTCTTTACGCTTCTATTCTCGAGGTTGTCAAGACACTGTTCATAACCCTTGTACTGGTGTTTTTCGTGGTCTATGTATTCTTACAAGACTTCCGCTCAACACTGATCCCAATGATTGCCATACCGGTATCATTGATCGGTACGTTCTTCTTCTTGAAATTATTTGGATTTTCCGTCAACTTACTGACGCTGTCGGCATTGCTCTTGGCCATCGCCATAGTGGTCGACGACGCCATAGTGGTGGTCGAAGCCGTGCATGCCAAGCTTGATCTGGGCTATAAAAGTGCACTGACAGCTAGTATCGATGCCATGAACGAAATATCAGGTGCTATCATCTCTATCACATTGGTAATGGCTTCGGTGTTCGTTCCTGTATCCTTTATCGGAGGAACATCCGGTACCTTCTATCGAGAGTTCGGTGTAACCATGGCCATCGCTATCTTTATCTCTGCGCTGAACGCTTTGACGCTGTCACCAGCCCTCTGTGCAATCTTCTTGAAGCCTAAAGAGGAAGATGGATCAGAGCGTAAGATGAGCCGCATTGACCGGTTCCACACCTCGTTCAACACAAGCTATGAAAAGGTTTTGGGCAAATATAAGAAGAGTCTGCATAAAATCGTTAAAAAACCTATCCTGACTGGTATATTGGTGCTTGTCGGTGCAGCCGCCATGCTGTTGATGATGAAAACGACCAAGACCGGACTGGTTCCAGATGAGGATACCGGGACCTTGTTCTGTACGGTTTCGATGCCTCCGGCTACGAGTGCAGCACGTACCCAGCAAGTAGTCAATCAGGTTGATGCCATGCTTGCAGCGAATCCGGCTATCATGAGCCGTGAACAGATTTTGGGATACAACTTTATCGCAGGTCAAGGTTCTGACCAGGCAACTTTCGTCATTAGGCTCAAACCGTTCAAAGATCGTAACATGGGACAAAGTGCCATGGCTGTTCTCGGTATGATCTACAAGCAAACAGCCGAAATCAAGGATGCACAGATATTGGCTTTCGCTCCACCCATGATTCCAGGATTCTCAGCCAACAATGGTGTATCGTTGGTATTACTGGACAAGACAGGCGGTGATTTGAACAAATTCTTCAAGATTTCCAAAGATTATCTGGCCGAATTAAACAAGCGCCCCGAGATACAGATGGCGATGACATCATACAATCCAAGCTATCCACAGTATATGATAGATGTAGATGTGGCCAAATGTAAACAGGCAGGCATCTCTCCCAGTACGGTACTCAGTACCCTTCAGGGTTATTATGGCGGTCTGTACGCATCTAACTTCAATGCTTATGGTCATTTCTACCGTGTCATGATCCAAGGTGATGTTGTTAGTCGCGAACGTCCTGACGGCATGAGCAATATTTATGTTCGTACACCTCAGGGCATGGCACCAATCAATGGCTTCTGTTCGTTGAGACGTGTTTACGGTCCTTCCAACATCAACCGTTTCAACTTGTTTACGAGTATCAATGCAACGGTGATGATCAATAACGGATATTCCAGTGGTGAAGCCATTCAGGCCATCAAGGACGTGGCATCCAAAACCCTTCCGGCCGGTTACGGATACGACTTCTCTGGATTGTCAAGATCAGAGAGTGGCTCTGCCAACTCTACCATCATTATCTTCGGACTTTGTTTGTTGTTCGTTTATTTGATTTTGGCAGCACAATATGAGAGTTACCTGTTACCCTTCTCGGTGATCCTCTCTATACCATTTGGTTTGGCGGGTGCATTCCTCTTTACGCAGCTATTCGGTCACAACAACGATATCTACATGCAGATTTCACTCATCATGTTGATTGGTTTGCTAGCCAAGAATGCGATCTTGATTGTTCAGTTTGCGTTGGAAAGACGACGGCTCGGTATGGCCATCAGCTGGTCATCCATCCTTGGAGCCAGTGCTCGTCTACGCCCAATTTTGATGACTTCGCTGGCGATGATCGTTGGTCTGTTGCCTTTGATGTTCGCCTTGGGTGTTGGAAAGAATGGTAACCAGACCCTTGGAGCTGCCGCTATCGGTGGTATGTTGATAGGAACACTTTGCCAGTTGTTCGTCGTTCCTGTATTGTTTGTCGTCTTCCAGTCTTTGCAAGAACGGTTTACTCCTATGAAATTTGAAGACATGGAGAACCAGGAAGTGTCGGCAGAGTTGCAACAATACGCTCGTCCACTGGACAATAAATAAGATGAGAAAATAAGAATAGCGATGAAAATACAAAATATTTTGATAACAGGACTTGCAGTGTTTGCTTTGAGCGGCTGCAAAAGTCTCTATGGAAAGTATGAGCGACCAACCGTGAACACACACGGTTTGGTTCGCGACACACTTTCAACTGTCGACACCTTGGCTGTCAACGATACAACAAGCTTTGGTACCATGCCGTGGAAGAGTGTCTTTACAGACCCTCAACTCCAACAACATATCCAAACAGCGCTAGCCAATAACTTTGATCTATTGAACGCTGCGTTGAATGTCAATATGGCTGAGCAACAGCTCAAGGCTGCAAAATTATCTTTCCTGCCGTCGTTTGCGTTCTCTGGACAAGGCACAATTGCCTCATGGGATGGTTCGAAGACGGCTACCACCTATCAATTGCCACTCTCTGCCAGTTGGAATGTCGATTTGTTCGGCAATCTTCTCAGTCAGAAACGTTCGGCCCAAGTAGCTCTTCTGTCAACAAAAGACTACCAAACGGTGGTGAAGATAAATGTCATCAGTGCTGTTGCCAATATCTATTACACCCTGCTGATGCTTGACCGCCAACTCGAACTGGTGAACGATATGCAAGGACTGACACTGGATACCTGGAACACAATGAAGTCTTTGAAAGATTTAGGTCGTGGCATTCGGTCTACAGGCGTTCAGAGTGCTGAGGCAAACTACTATGCCGTAGAAGCGAAGAAAACGGATATCATTCGTCAGATTCGTGAAACAGAAAATGCCTTATCGCTTTTGATGGGACAACCGGCACAGTCTATTGCCCGGGGAAAATTAGAAGACCAATCGTTGTCCGCTAAATTTTCTACTGGCGTTGGCATTCAATTACTCAACAACCGTCCCGATGTACACGCTGCAGAGATGCATCTGGCCCAATGCTTCTACGGCATTGAGACCGCACGAAGCCGTTTCTACCCTAGTTTGACGATTTCTCCTTCCGGAATGTTTACAAACAACTCAGGAATGGGAATTATCAATCCCGGCAAGATCTTGCTGACGGCAGTGGGCAGCTTAGTACAGCCTATCTTCCAACAAGGTAAGATTGTTGCTGGCTTGAAAGTGGCAGAAGCACAGTATCAACAGGCATATAACAGTTGGCAAAACACGGTATTAAAAGCCGGTAATGAAGTAAGCAATGCATTGGTTCTATACCATTCATCTGATCAGAAGAGCAACATTGAAGCCAAACAGGCCAAGGTCTTACAGCAAAGTGTCGATGATACCAGACTGTTATTGAACCAATCTAACGCCAGTTACCTGGAAGTGATAACAGCTCAACAAGCCCTCTTGAATGTGCAATTATCCAAAGTGGTTGATGACTTCAACAAGGTACAAGCTGTTGTTAATTTATATCAGGCCCTTGGCGGTGGCGCTCAATAGGTGTCTTTCATGAATATCAAACGTAAAACAAAGAATTATGACTAGCGAAATAAGTCCTAAAGCAGAAATATCTCCAAAAGCTAAAATAGGAAACAATTGCAAGATTTATCCTTTTGTCTATATTGAGGATGATGTTGAAATTGGTGACAATTGTATTATCTATCCATTCGTGAGTATCCTGAATGGAACCCGGATAGGCACTTGTAACAAGATCTATCAAGGCACTGTGCTAGGTGCCGAGCCACAGGACTTCAAATTTGTGGGCGAAAACTCGAGCACGATCATTGGCAACAACAATACGATTCGAGAAAATGTGGTTATCAACCGTGCCACCCATACAGGAAAGCAAACGGTTATCGGAAACGAGAACTGTCTGATGGAAGGTGCTCATGTTTCTCATGACACGAAAATTGGCAACCGCTGCGTATTAGGATACGGCACCAAGATTGCGGGTGACTGTGAAATTGGCAACGGAGTGATTTTCAGTTCAAGCGTTATCGAAAATGCGAAGACACGTGTTGGCGACTGTGTCATGATTCAAGCAGGAACTTCTTTTTCAAAGGACGTTCCTCCATACATCACAGTCGGCGGTCGACCTGTAGGTTATCTAGGGCCAAACAATACAATGTTGACCATTTATGGCGTTTCTGAAAAGGTCCAGAAGCATATCGCCAATGCTTACCGTCTGGTGTTCCACGGGCAGAACAATGCCTTAGATGCTGCGATGCAGATTGTAGAGCAGGTACCGGATGGAGAAGAGATTCGAAATATTGTTGCTTTTATCAGAGCAACAAAAGCAGGAATTATCAGTAAAATGTAGTTCATACCTATACATTTTACACGTTTATGATAGGACTGTCGTGAGACAGTCCTATCTTTTTTAGATCATATCGATGAAATATTGGTGTACGGCCGTATCATCGCCCAATTCGGGATGAAACGCTGTTACCAACTGTTTCTCTTGTCGAGCGGCAACAATATGACCGTCGACGATGGCCAACACCTCTGCTGACCCATATACCTTATTGATGAAAGGAGCCCGAATAAACGTCATCGAAACCTCTTTCTCGATTCCTTTGAAGGATGCTGTTGTCTGAAAACTGCCCAACTGACGCCCATACGCATTGCGATATACTTCAATATCCATGGTCGATACCCGGTTGGTTGGCTCGCCATGTTCCAGCTTTGCCAATTCAATCAAACCTGCACAAGTACCGAATACGGGTAAGCCTCCCTTGATAGCTTCACGGATAGGTTCCATCAATTGCAAGTCATTTAGCAACTTGGTCATCGTGGTGCTTTCGCCTCCCGGTATCACCAATCCGTCTTTTTGCTGCTGCCAGTCCTCAATATTCCTTATTTCGAACGTATCGGCACCTAAAGATTGGAGCATTCGTTCGTGTTCAACAAATGCTCCTTGTAACGCTAATATAGCAATTCTCATAAATTATTTACCCCTTTCGGCCATCAGAATTTTGATCTCCTGTTCGTTGATGCCAACCATTGCTTCGCCAAGGTTCTCAGACAACTCAGCCAAACGTTTTGCATCATTGAAATTTGTTACAGCCTGAACGATGGCAGTAGCACGCTTCTCAGGATTGCCTGACTTGAAGATTCCTGAGCCAACGAATACGCCTTCGGCACCCAACTGCATCATCAACGCAGCGTCTGCAGGCGTTGCAACGCCACCAGCAGCGAAGTTTACAACAGGCAACTTGCCATTCTCATGAACAAATTGTACCAGCTCGTAAGGAACCTGCAACTGTTTAGCTGCTTCGTACAACTCGTCTTCGGACATCGAAACCAAGCGTCTCATCTCTGACTGCATCATGCGCATGTGTGTTACGGCCTGAACCACGTCACCTGTTCCAGGCTCGCCCTTGGTTCTGATCATCGTTGCCCCTTCAGCAATACGACGCAAAGCCTCACCAAGGTTTTTAGCTCCACAAACGAATGGAACGTCAAACTTATTCTTGTCGATGTGATATACATCATCGGCAGGTGAAAGAACTTCACTCTCGTCAATATAGTCAATCTCAATTGCCTGAAGAATCTGAGCCTCAACAAAGTGTCCGATACGACATTTTGCCATCACAGGGATCGAAACAGCCTGTTGAATGCTCTTTATCATTTGGGGGTCGCTCATACGAGAAACACCACCTGCAGCCCTGATATCGGCCGGAATACGTTCCAATGCCATGACAGCACATGCACCAGCCTTCTCGGCGATATGTGCTTGTTCGGGTGTCGTTACATCCATAATAACGCCACCTTTGAGCATCTGTGCCAGGTTGCGGTTCAACTTTTGTCTTTCTGTTAATTCCATATCAATCATTTTTACGATAATTACTGGGTGTTATCCCTTCCATTTTTTTAAAAAATTTCGTGAAGTGCGACTGTGACTGGAAGCCCAACTCGTAAGCAATCTCCTGAACAGTCTTGTCGGTCTTGTCAAGCATTGCCTTGCTTTCGTGTACCACATATTCATCTATCAGCATCTTCGGCGTCTTTTGCATGATGCGCTTGGTGACTTGTGCCAGATAGCGCGTGCTTACATTCAACCGGTCGGCATAGAACTTTACATCATTATTGGTTCGTCCATGCTCGGACACTTTCTTTAGAAACTCGTTAAAGAGTTCGTTGCTGCGTCCTTTCAGACCGCTGTTTACTGTCAGTTGCTGTCGGATATACGCCTTGCCTTGCTCGATAGCCTTTTGGGTATCTTGCGTTTCGCTCAAGTAGTAGGCGATGGCCGATGATAAGTTGCTGCCCAATCCATGGGCATTGGGCTGGTTCAGGACAGGAAGATTGTACAGATGCAACTGTCCATTTTCTCTCCATGCCACCACATCTTGGGTGTTGCTACCATGAAGCATAACCAACTGACATCCCAAATCCAACATCAAACATAGGGCCATTTTCTGTGACCGGTCATCCTGAATCTTGCATTGCAGCAGGATTTCTGCATCGTTTTGCTTCAGGATCACTAACGAACAGAGTGGCATCAGCCGTGTCTTAACGGCCTCGATGACATCATCTGGCATTAGCTGGTCACCTTGACTGGATGTGATGACAGGGTCGTAAATCAGCTCTATGGGGCCGTATTTCTGCAAGATACCAATAATGGCATCGAGCGTCTTTACCGTTCTCACCATTCCTAACTTCATTACATCCGGTTCGATATCTTCCATCAAGGCTTCCATCTGTCCTGCAACGACATCAGTAGGGATGTCATAGAAGTTCTGAATTCCAAGGGTATTCTGCATCGTGACGCAAGTAATAGCCGAAACAGCATAGCCACCAAGCGCCGAAATGGTCCTGATGTCGGCTTGGACGCCCGATCCCCCCGTCCCATCCGAGCCGGTAATGGTCATGATAGTATGATGTTTCGTCATTTGCTATACTGTCTCACTGTCATTCTTAACCGTGATGAAGAAACTATTACAAAGGAAAGAAAAAAATGCGATTTATACAAATTTAGTTCGCATATTGACCACGAAATTGTCCATTTTGACTACATCTATTCTGGTTTTGCGAACGTAATCGACTTATAAAGAAAAGAATGAAGTAATTGAAAGAAAGTAGAAAACAGCCTGTTTTAACTTAAACCCATAACGGGAGATTCACTTGCAGAACAGAAGAATTTATCAAAAAGATGACAAACCAGACGACATTACAATCCCATTTTATGGGCTTTTTCCTTCAACAACTGCATTAGAGGCTCCCGTTCGTTAGGAACCTTGTTGTCGAGGACTGCATCCTTCAAAGTCTGCTTGAGGATACCTACTTCCACGGAGGGTTGTAAATGAAACATTTCCATGATTTCATTACCATCGATACAAGGCTGTAACAGTCGTTTGTAATCGCGTTCCTTCAAATCATTGAGCTTCTCTCTGACAATACGGAAATTATCTAGAAAACGTTGTTTGCGTTGGGCATTCTTGCTGGTGATGTCGGCCTCGCACAGCATCATCAAGTCATCAATATCATCGCCGGCATCGTTCATCAAGCGACGGACGGCGCTGTCGGTCACCTCTTCGTCAGCAATCGCAATAGGGCGCATGTGCAGATTGACCATCTTTTGGACGTATTTCATCTTTGTATCCATAGGGAACTTGATCCGGCGGAAGATATCCGGAACCATCTTGCTGCCCACAATATTATGGTTATAGAACGTCCATCCGGCAACAGGATCCCAACGTTTGGTACGTGGCTTGCCTATATCGTGGAACAAAGCAGCCCACCTTAGCCAAAGGTTATCCGTGTGTTGACACATATTGTCAACCACCTCAAGCGTATGATAGAAGTTGTTTTTATGGGCTTTGCCATTCTTGACATCAACCACATCCATCTTAGCAAATTCGGGTAGAATGATTTCGAGGATGCCACATCGATTTAATTCAACAAATCCCCTGCTGGGATGTTGAGTCATCATGATTTTGTTCAGCTCGTCGGCAATGCGTTCACCACTCACAATTTTGATACGATAGGCATTACGTCTCAAGGCTTCGAAGGTCTCGTCGTCAATGAAAAACTTCAATTGGGTAGCAAAACGTACGCAACGGAGCATGCGAAGCGGGTCATCAGAAAAAGTAATGTCAGGATCAAGCGGTGTGCGGATGATTCCGTCATGCAAGTCAGCCAAACCATCAAAAGGGTCGACCAACTCACCAAATTCATTTTGATTGAGGCAGACAGCCATGGCGTTAATAGTAAAGTCACGACGGTTCTGATCATCTTCCAGGGTACCATCTTCGACCACTGGTTTGCGTGAATCGTGGCTATAGCTTTCTTTTCGAGCACCAACAAATTCGACTTCCATACCCTTGAACTTAACCTGAGCAGTTCCAAAGTTACTGAAAACAGTGAGTTTGGCCTTCTTCCCCAATTGCTTTTTCAGGGCATCGGCAACCCGGATACCACTCCCTATGACCACCACGTCGATATCGTTTGAAGGCCGTTCCAAGAATAAATCACGCACATAACCGCCTACCACGTAACAGGCTACGCTTAAAGAATCAGCTGCTTGAGATATCTGATGAAATATATCCTGATCAAGAAGTTGTGCCAAGTCGGCATTTGAAAGATTCCGCATGATGAATTAATAAATCTTAAGAAGCGTCTGCAAAGTTACTAAAAATAAGCTGTGTTTTAACCGATTACAAGAAGATTTTTCGTAATTTTGCACCATGAATAAATATATTTGGCTGATAGGCTGTTGCATGTTTTTTGCATCATCCTGTACAAAAACCGAAGATGAGAAAGCTGCCCAATTACTTTCGCAGATTAGAGTTTTGTATGAACAGAAAGAATATAGGCAAACCCTCGACTCGATCACCTCGCTTCGCAATAGATTCCCGAACGCATTACAGAGTCGCAAGGAGGCTTTGGCAATTTGGCAAAACGCATCATTGAAGCAGGCTCAAGCCGATGTTGCCAAAACCGATTCCGCTTTACAAGCCACTCTAATGGAAATTCCAAAGGTAAGAGATCGCTACAAAGCCAATATGATGCGCGTAAGGCGCGACTCGTTGCAAGCTCGCTATGAGGCGATGTGTGGCGTTGTGCGCATGATTCACATGCGACAGAAGCAAAATTGAATTTGTATGTTTCAAGGGAATTAACTATATTTGCAACCATTATGAATACCGTAAATACAGAAAAGCAGTTCAAGGACGCACTGAAAGAATGCAGGGCATTGTTTGAAAAGAAGTTGCATGACTACAGTGCCTCATGGCGTATCCTGCGCCCTTCATCACTCACCGATCAGCTTTTCATCAAGGCCAAACGTATTCGATCGCTCGAAATCAAGAAAGAAGCAAGAATCAACGAAGGTATGCGACCGGAATTCATCGCATTAATCAACTACGGTATTATCGGACTGATACAACTGGAAAAAGGCTTTGTTGACGAAATCGATATCAATACCAAAGAGGCTTTGGCATTATATGACCACTATGCCCAAGACGCTTTGGATCTGATGACTAAAAAGAATCACGATTATGATGAGGCATGGCGCTCGATGCGTTTGAGTAGCTATACCGATTTCATATTGACTAAAATACAAAGAATCAAGGAATTGGAAGATATCCATGGTGAAGCGATCGCCTCTGAAGGAATTGATTCCAATCTCATGGACATCATCAACTATGCCGTTTTCGGTGTGATAAGACTCAGTGAATAGACTTAAAACGATTATCATAAATGTTTGTCGCCTATTACTGGCAGTGACATTCATTTTATCAGGATACGTCAAAGCCATTGATCCGTTAGGGACACAATACAAAATACAAGACTATCTTGAAGCGTTGTCATGGCAAGGCCTGGCCCCCGGTTGGCTCACGCTGACGGCATCGGTTGCCTTGTCTGCCTTAGAGTTTTCATTGGGCATCTTCATTTTGCTGGCCATTCGCAGGCGCATCGTTTCGAAAGTAGCGTTGATCTTGATGATGTTTATGATGGGGATGACGCTCTGGTTAGCCATCGCCAATCCCATCAGCGATTGTGGTTGTTTTGGGGATGCAGTGAAACTGACCAACATAGAGACGCTGTTGAAGAACATCGTACTGTTGGCCTGT
>CALNBT010000156.1 GCA_937874345.1 uncultured Prevotella sp. | reverse complement strand
CCTTATCGGATGCCGTATTTTTGGTTCGTCGAATGCGTACAGCCGTATCGTATAGAGCGACGCCGGTTTTCTGTAAGAACGCCTTCAATGCATCCAAGTCAAAGCTTTTCACATCAGGCAGCACAAAATGGTTTTTGTCACCGAAGAACAATAACCCAAAGATCCGCCACATATCATTTTGAAAGTTGGGATAATAAAACGGCATACTCCATCTTTTGGGAGACGGAGGGAAGGTACCCAACATCAGCAACGTTGCCTCTGAGGGTAGAAACGGCTCGAAAGGATGGTCCTCAATGGGCTGTAAAAGATCTTCCATACTGTTTCGATAATCCCAAACTAATTTATGTCAAAACAAAACCATGGAGATTGGACATCAATACCATTGGTTTTGTCCATCAATATCCATAACTTTGTTCATCAATATTCATGCTATTGCCAAGACCGATCATTAATCGTATTTGGCACAATGTTGTTATTGCTGTTTTACCAGATACACAATAACGGGAAGGTGGTCGCTGTAACCATTGAGCCACACCCCTCCGGCGGTCGTTCTCTTGGGAGATCCTTTATAAGGACCGGAATTTTGGAAAAGATAATCGCGTCTGAAAATCTGGTTCTTCCAATATTTCAATGAAGAGAAATCAACCTGCCCTTTTTTATTTAACATATTAGGCGTGAGCACAATCTGGTCGAACAAGTTCCATGCACCATTATATTGAAGGGTTCCGGTACCTTGTTTGGTCAATACATTGTACCAAGGATTGTACATATCATCCGCATTGACGTCATCCATCTCGGCTTTGGCAGAAAGCTTTTCGCTCATGCTCTTGTTGGTTGGATCATCGTTCATATCGCCCATCACCATGACCTTTCGGGCAGGATCAACTCGAAGTAATGAGTCTTTGATAACTTTTACCTGTTCGGCAGCCAGCTCACGATAATACGAACCGGCAAAACGACTGGGCCAGTGACATACAATCACCGTGACATCATCACCGGCCATTGTCCCATCGACAGTCAAGAAGCCACGGGTAATAAAGTTACTATCCTTTTCAAGCTTAGGAACATAGGGCAGCAACTTGACATTTTTAACCGCGAACAGCTGCGGATTGTACAACATAGCACAATCTACGCCTCGGCGGTCGGGCCCTTCGATATGCACATATTTCATACCACGTTGGGCCAATGGCGGCTCTGCTGTCAGACCATCGAGCACATGTGCGTTCTCAACTTCACTGATTCCAATCACGGCACACCCTACGCCGGGCAATACATCTGTTCCCATATCTGCCAAGACCTGTGCCATATTGTGCAATTTGCTGGAATACTTCATGCCATTCCATTTATACGATCCACCAGGCAGAAACTCATAATCGTCCTTTCCTGCATCATGACAGGTGTCGAAAAGGTTTTCCTGATTATAGAATCCCACTGCAAATACCGAATATTTTTTTTGCGCTGAAACATTAATAACCCCAAGGAGCATTATGCCCAATATCACCATCAGTTTTCTCATTGTTGACTTTTATTTTTTGTTATTCTAAAGATCAATTTGCCATATATCATTAGTTGACTGTAAATATATGTTCAACATCTTTTTGTTTTTCTGTCATTTTTCAAAAAAATGGACGCAAATTCCATACAATTCAACATATTCTACCAGCTAATTGCCAGATAAATAGATGACAAAGGTAATCCAATTATTTCACATTAAATGTATGACTATGTTGAAATATTGCAAACAAGGAGATCTTTAATTAAAAAAAAAATCGTTACTTTGCGATTTATTATAACAAATTAATCATTGATATGCAAAAAAAGCTCAAGCTGGCAGTATTTGCTCTGTGCTATACTTCTTTGGCATTTGCCCAAAGCGATACAACAGAGGTGCAGAAGAATACTATTTTGAACGAATCGGCATTCACTTTCACAGAAGCACAACTGGGTGAGGATGATAACATGACACAGAATGTCACAATATTAAATTCAAACACCAATATCTATGCCGGAGAGGTTGGATACCTATTTTCACCCGTTCGTTTCCGTTACCGTGCTTTGGACCAAAAGTACAACGATGTCTATATCAACGGCGCTCCGATGAACGATTTAGAGTCGGGGCAGTTCAGGTATTCGATGATCGGAGGTTTGAACCAGCAAACCCGTAACGTTGACTTTGCTTTACCCTTCGAGGGAAACAATTTTGCCTTCAGCAGCATGGCAGGCAGTAACAATTATGACTTCAGAGCAGGAAACATGCGCACAGAACGAAGGGTATCTGTTGGTGCATTAAACCGCAACTACACCTTAAGAGGAATGCTGACCTACGGATCTGGCTTCAATGACCAGGGATGGGCATTTGCGGCAAACCTAACTTACCGTTGGGCAGACAAAGGGTATGTAGAAGGAACATTTTACAACTCACTGTCGTATTTCTTGGGTGCACAGAAGAAATGGAACAACGGCCATTCTCTTTCGCTATCAGTATGGGGTAACCCAACAGAACGCGGCTCCCAGGGGGCATCTACTGACGAAGTATACTGGCTGACAAACGACTATACCTACAACCCTTATTGGGGTTACCAAAATGGAAAGGTACGTAATTCAAGAGTCATCAACGATTTTTCGCCTTCGACCCTCTTGACTTGGGACTGGGATATCAACAAAGACATGAAACTGACGACTTCGTTATATGGCACATACAGCATCTATAAAAGTACGAAGCTGAACTATAACAACGCAGAAAATCCACAACCCGACTACTGGAAGAACCTTCCCAGCAGCTACTATGAGGTATGGGATGACCGGGCATCGAATGACCACCAGGCCTATTTGGATTGGACTGATTCATATAACTTCTGGGAAGCATCTAAAGCCAACCGACAGATTAATTGGGATCGTTTGTACTGGTCAAATCAAGTTGCAGGACAAAGTGGTGCAGATGCACTGTATTTCGTCCAGGCCAAGCACAGCAATGACCTCACAACCAACTTGTCGTCAACGTTGACCACACAGCTTGACAAGAACAAAATTTGGAATGTAGGTTTCTTCCTGGGTTCAAACAACGGACGCCATTACCAGACCATGGAAGATTTGTTAGGGGCAAGCAGCTACCATAACATCAATACCTATGCCCTTGGCAACTATCCTGCTACCAGCGATGCAGTACAGTACGACCTCAATACCATGGGGGATGACCGCGCAGGTAAACTGATCAAGGAAGGCGACAAATTCGGATACGACTACAGTCTGCTTGTAAACAATGCAAAAGCCTGGAGTAATATCATCATCAATGCCGGACGCTGGCATTTGATGGCGGCCGGAAAGGTGGGCGCCACAGACATGGTTCGCAAAGGATTCATGCGCAATGGCATGTTTTCTGAAAACTCTTATGGCAAAAGTGGAAGGGCAAAGTTCCTTGAAGGTGGTGGAAAAGGAAGCGTTTCACTGGATGCCGGAGGCGGAAATGTTCTTTCGATAGGAGCCGGATATGAATGGCGTGCACCCTCGGCAACGACAGCTTTTGCCGCACCTGAAATGAACAATGATTTCGTTGTGGGCCTGAAGAACGAACGTATCTTCAGCAGCGAGTTCGGATATCAATATCAAAACGCATGGCTGCATGCCAACTTGAATGCCTACTATAACAAGTTGGATCATGTAACCGAATGGCAGAACTTCTATTTTGACGACATCAACTCGTTTTCGTATGTGTCAATGACCGGAATAGAAAAAGAATATTACGGTGTAGAACTGGGCATGCGATTCAAACTAACATCGTTCCTTGACTTGAATGCCATTGGAACATGGAGTGAAGCCCAAAACACCAACAACGCAAAGGCGCGCTACCTCAATTCAACTCAAGCAAATTACATCCAGGAAGTGGTTTTCAACAAGGGAATGCGCGAGGCAGGTACTCCGCTTTCGGCAGCCAATCTTGGATTAAGTTATCATCAAGGCGGCTGGTTTGTCGACTTGAACGCTAATTATTATGACCGCATTTACCTTTCATATTCACCAAGTTATCGTTATGAAAGTTCGTTGATAGTAAGCGGAAAGGTTGACAACAATGGCAATTACGTGATCCCAGAACAAGCAAAAGGGAAAGGCGGATTCATGCTGGACGGCAATGTTGGAAAGACGGTAAGACTGGGGAGCGGACAACTAAACTTCAATTTGATGCTGACCAACATCCTGAACAACCAACAAATTGTGACCGGTGGTTACGAACAAAGCAGAAGCGACTACACTGTCAAGGATGGAGCCTTGAGCACAACACGTATATACAAATTCTCAAGAAACCCGAAAAAGTACTACGCTTACGGTATTAACGGCATGTTCCAAGTTTCATACAGATTCTAAATTAACAACAGCGACATGAAATATTTTAAATATATAATGATAGCATTTGCATTTGGTCTTTTTGCATCTTGTATGGAAGGCAGTTACGACACACCCGCCATGGCACAGCCACCTTATGGAAACAATGCTTTGACAGAGACCAATGTGCTAACGATTCAAGAACTGAAAGACAAATACAATTCAGTGATATCAACCAGTTCGATGACAGAAGTAACAGAGGATATCCAAATTAAAGCCATCGTAACGGGCAATGATATATCAGGAAACCTCTACAACCAGTTTGCCGTACAGGATTCAACCGGTGCATTATTGGTATCGGTTACTCAAGGAGGATTGTATGGTTACTTACCAGTAGGACAGGAAATTCTAATCTCCTTGAAAGGACTTATCATTGGTGGTTACGGAAAACAAACACAAATCGGCGGCATCTATACCAATGCTACCACAGGTGCACAATCTGTAGGTCGCATGAACCGATATGTATGGGATAGCCATTATAAGTTGCTTAAGACCAATAAGCCTGAAACAGTTCTACCAACACTCTTCGATGTAACGAAAATAAGCAATCAACAATATCTGACAGATCATTGCGGCAAACTGATGACCATCAAGAAAGTAAAACTAAGTGAAGCCAATGGAAAAGCTGTCTTTGCACCAAGCAACGACCCAAGCGTCGTTTTGTTGGCAAATGCTGCCAACCGGTCCATCACGGGTTTCAGTAGCAGTAAGATCGTTCTACGAACCAGTACTTTTGCTGATTTTGCCAACGATATCATGCCAACGACAGATTTGGATATTACAGGAATCTTTACCAGATACAATAATACCTGGCAAATTTTGCTTCGTACTTCAAGCGATATTCAACCATCTCAAAAATAATAAGCGTAAATATAAATATGATCATGATGAAAAAAATCATTTATTCACTGCTGACTGTAACCATCGCGGCATTGAGTTTTACCAGTTGTGAAGACGTTCCCGCACCTTATGCCTACCCAGACGACAACACAGGCGGAGAAGTCGTGACGACAGAACCTGCTGGATCCGGAACAAAAGAAGATCCCTACAATGTAGCTGCTGCAATGGCCAAGATCAAGGCCTTGGATGCAACAGGACAAACAGCCCCAATGTATGTCAAAGGAAAAGTTGTCTCAATTAAAAGTATTGATACAGCAACTTATGGCAATGCTAGTTATTATATTTCGGATGATGGAACGGCCAATGGGCAATTGTATATCTTCCAAAGCTTCTATCTGGACAAGGTGAAGTTTACGTCCGATACTCAGATAAAGGTAGGAGATGAAGTTATTATTTACGGACCATTCGTAAACTATCAAGGCAATACGCCCGAGACAGCAGGCAAAGGAGCTTCTTATCTCTATTCACTGAATGGTAAGACGTCTGATTCAGGTACAACCGTCGCACCAGCAGGCAGTGGTACACAAGCTGACCCATATAACGTAGCAGGAGCACTTGCCAAGATCAAGGTATTAGACTCAACCCAACAGACAGCTCCTATCTATGTAAAGGGTAAGATTGTTTCGGTTAAGAGTATTGATACGACTACATATGGCAATGCAAACTATTACATCTCAGATGATGGAACAGCTAATGGACAACTGTATATCTTCCAGAGTTTCTATCTGAACAATGTAAAATTCGCTTCTGACACTCAGATAAAGGCCGGAGATGAAGTTGTTATTTACGGGCCATTTGTTAACTTCAAAGGCAATACACCAGAGACAGCCGGCAAAGGAGCTTCTTATCTCTATTCACTGAATGGTGAGACATCCGGAACAGGTACGCCTCCTGCAAGCGGAGCTATTACCGTTAGCGGTACTACCGTAACGCTGTCTAATGCCGCAGCAACAGCTGGAGAAACGACCGTTGCAATAGATTTGAACACCTTAGGATTGGCAAATGCAACAGCTGCTCCTGTAGTAACACTTTCTGACGGATCAACCATAACCTTCGGAAAAGGTACAAACACGACGAATGGGCCAATGTTCTATACAGCAACAAAGGGTATTCGCCTTTACGCTAATAACACAATGGAGTTTGACTGCAAACAAAACATCGCCAAGATCGTGTTTACCTGCGATTCATTTAACGGCACAGACTATGTAGGTAATACCACTCAAACCGTTTCCTTCGATGCCAAAAAAGCAACATATACGAACACTTATGCACAAGCTAGCGGTGGCGTACAGCTACGTGTAAAGACTGTTACCATAACCTACTCGAAATAAAAAGAAGTCTATTTATTTGGTGAGCTGCAAAATTCTTTGTAATTTTGCAGCTCATTATGTAAGTATTATAACAACATTCAATATTAAAAGAAAATGAAAAAGGGAATTCATCCAGAAAACTATCGCCCCGTCGTATTTAAGGATATGTCCAACGGCGATATGTTCCTTACAAAGTCTACCTGCAAGAGCAATGAAACAGTAGAATTTGAAGGCGAAACCTATCCGGTTGTCAAAGTCGAAATTTCAAGTAGTTCACACCCATTTTATACAGGTAAGAGCAAGCTTGTCGATTCAGCTGGTCGTGTTGACCGCTTCATGAGCCGTTACGGTAAGATTCAAAAATAATAAGATATCCTTTTTATTCATATCATTGATCGGTGCGGTCGACCCTAGTTGCATATATGGTCGATCGCACTTTTTATTTCAAACACAGTCATGAAGAAAATAATTTTATTTCTTTTATTTGCTACATGCATGGCTGTCACGTTCTCTGCATGCGGAAATAACGATGAAGAAGGCGGTTCCAAATCAAACAATACGAATGCCAATGTATTGGTAGGAACATCATCTGTCGGAAACATTACCATGCCTGCGGAAATCATGCGACTGGAATTTCCGAAAGTCAAAGGTGGCAACAGCATGATTATTGTCCACAAAGCCATACTCAACTCGAAGACCAACGAGTACGGGGTAAACTATTCCGTTGAATGGGATACCTCCAAGAAGTCACAAAGATGGAGCTGCTATCAGATGTATAGCAGTATCAGTGTTTCCAACACCAAACGGTATACGTCGGATACAAATCAATATCCCCAAGACCCATCCTTGCCTTCACAATATCAATTTACAGCAGACCCCTTCTGGGGATCCGGCTATGACCATGGCCATATTTGTCCTTCGGCCGACCGTTTAGGTTCTGCAGATGCCAATTATCAAACGTTCTTGCTGACCAACATGCAGCCTCAGGTCAATGGATTCAATGCGTATGTATGGGCCAATATGGAAAACCAATTGCGCATCTGGAACCGAGACAGCTTCAGGGATACCCTCTATGTCTGTAAGGGTGGAACCATTGACAATTCAGACCAAATTGCAACGACCTTGCATAGTGGACTCATTGTACCAAAATACTATTTCATGGCTATCCTTTGTAAGAACAAAGAAGGATACAAGGCTTTAGGGTTTTGGATTGAGCACAAGGCAAACAGTGATACTGAACTCGGCAAATATGTCGTTTCCATCAAACAATTGGAAAGCTTGACGGGTATCGACTTTTTCTGTAATCTACCCGACAATATCGAACGAACGGTTGAGTCACTACCTGTAGAAAACGTAAAGCGCGCCTGGGGTCTCCAATAACACAAAGGTAATCTCCAAAGAAGAAAGAATATTTGTTCTAATCTTTGGAACCAAAGACAGTTGTTTTCCAAACATCAATTCTTATTATATCTAAAAGAACAGAAGGAAACAATATTGTCGTCCAAAATGAATACAATCAATAAAGCCTGGTGAAATGGCAATATCACCAGGCTTCTTGATTCCCTTTAACAAAATTAAAGCCGAAGCTATTCACCCACTGGTGCCATTTTCTTTGCGTAAGTATATCGCTGATAAGCAAATTCGTCTGTTTCACCTTGGCCATACTGTACCCCTTCGAAGCGATGATCATCAAGATGTAAATCGTTGTAACGGATGACCATTTGGAATGTCTGGTTATTATTGCCATCATAAACAATATAGATGTCACCTGTTTTAACGTCTATATGCCATGTAAACGTTCGGTCATAAGCCAATTGTGTTCCAAGAAAGTCTTGCTGCCGCCCCCTACCGAAGAGGGAGTTAGCGTTATATTGATCAAATTCAATATCTGTCAGATAGACTTCTTGCTGTAAGATATTGTTTGCATCATAAAAGCTGGCATTTGTTTGTCCAGACCAGTGTCCACGTAACGTACCAGCCATCAGCAGCATATCATTCGATGGATTGGCATAGTTGTCATTCCACCAACTATTTTGATCCCACCCAGAATACCAAGGATCATTTTCCCAATCACAAGAAGTAAATCCAAAAGACAACATAGTCATCAGCGCTATCGGTAAAAGTTTAGTAAAAATCTTCATAATCGTGGTGTTAAATGTTATATAATTAATACTGCAAATGTAAACCTTATCAAATTCGCCCACAAGTAGTTTTCCCCATTCTTAGATAGGGATTCTCCTATTGTTGTAAAGGGAAAACCTAAATTAATAAATATTCGCATATTGACGAATGATCATTTCAATATTTTTTTTTATCTTTGCGAAAGATGAATACAAACAGAGGGCAATTGACAACGACCTCTTTGTTATAATCTAGGTATCAATATACATTTAACATAAAATCAAATAGAATAAGAAAATGAAAACAGTTTATGATTTTACGGTAAAAGACCGAAAAGGTAATGACGTTTCTTTGAAAGAATACTCAGGTGAAGTACTACTCATCGTTAATACTGCAACTAAATGCGGTTTCACTCCTCAATACGAAGAGTTGGAGAAACTTTATGAAAGATTCCATCAGAAAGGATTTGAAATTCTTGATTTCCCTTGCAACCAATTTGGCCAACAAGCTCCAGGAACCGATGATAGCATTCATGAATTTTGCAAGTTGACATACGGCACAACCTTTCCACGGCTCAAGAAAATCAAAGTAAACGGTAATGATGCAGAACCTCTTTATAAGTATCTGAAGGAACAGAAGAGTTTTGCAGGTTGGGATAATAGTCATCCACTGACACCTGTCCTGGATGAGATACTGTCTAAAGATGATCCTGATTACAAGCAAAAGCCGGATATCAAATGGAACTTTACGAAATTTTTGATTAACAAACAGGGATTGGTTGTTGCTCGTTTTGAACCAACCGAAAACCTTGA
>CALNBT010000155.1 GCA_937874345.1 uncultured Prevotella sp. | reverse complement strand
CAGGAATTTCGTCGTAAACTTTCAGCATTGACGGGTTCACGATCGCCATGTCAAGTC
Organism: uncultured Prevotella sp.; assembly: GCA_937874345.1. Taxonomy (GTDB): domain Bacteria; phylum Bacteroidota; class Bacteroidia; order Bacteroidales; family Bacteroidaceae; genus Prevotella. The sequence continues at coordinate 33,373 of CALNBT010000155.1, read as the reverse complement.
CGTCAGCAATGGCATGATAGAGGAATGCAGAATGCATTGCCTCACGTACTTTATTATTGCCACGGAACGAAAACGAGAGATTTGAGATGCCACCGCTGGTCAGCGTACCTGATAGATGTTCTTTAATCCATGCTACGGCCTTGATGAAATCCACGCCATAATTCGCATGTTCTGCAATGCCGGTACCGATGCTCAGTACATTGACATCAAAGATAACGTCGTGTGCAGGGAAATGAAGTTTCTTCACCAGGATATCGTATGCCCGTTGACAAACTTCTATTTTACGTTCAAATGTGTCGGCCTGTCCCTTCTCGTCAAAAGCCATCACCACCACCGCAGCACCGAAACAGTGCAACTCCTTGGCATGTTCGATAAATTCTGCTTCGCCATTCTTCAGACTGATAGAATTCACGATACATTTTCCTTGGGCGTTTTTCAATCCTTCAATGAGTGTTGTCCATTCAGATGAATCAATCATGATGGCAGCTTTTGCCACGGCAGGGTCGTTTGCAAGATGACGTAGGTAGGTACCTATTTCGACCTTGCTGTCAAGCATGGCGTCGTCCATGGAGATATCAATGATGGTAGCCCCATCTTCAATCTGTCTGGCAGCAACGCTCAACGCTTCGTCGTATTTCTTTTCACGGATGAGCCGTGCAAACTTCTTGGAACCCGCTACATTGGTACGCTCACCCACATTCATGAAGTTGCTTACCTGACGGTCTACAACCACTGTCTCCAAACCAGAGACCACGAGATGGTCCGTTTCTTTCGGAACAACATGAGGCTTCACATCTTTCATCGCTTCGGCAATGGCACGAATATGGTCGGGAGTTGTACCACAGCAACCGCCAGCAATATTCAATAATCCCTCTACAGCCATCATCTTCAGATAATGGGCCGTAAATTCAGGTTGTTCCTCATATTCACCCATTTCGTTCGGCAATCCGGCATTTGGATGTATAGATATTCTGACCGGCAGATGGGAAGCCAATTCGCGAGCAAACCCACCTAAGTCTTTCACACCAAACGAACAGTTCAAGCCAAACGAAAGCATTGGGTAATGACTTACACTGGTATAGAAAGCCTCGAGTGTCTGTCCTGTCAGCGTTCGCCCACTGCGATCGTTAATGGTTGCAGAAATCATCACAGGGAAAATTTCTGCTCTTTCATCATTGATTTTCTGAATGGCATAAAGTGCTGCTTTGGCATTCAGTGCGTCAAAGCAAGTTTCGAGCATCAGTACATCTACTCCGCCTTCTATCAGTGCGCGAGCCTGTTCTTCATAGGCAGCAGCCATCTCGTCGAAAGTAACGGCACGATAGTCCGGACGATTCATATCTGGCGACAACGACAATGTTTTGGATGTCGGACCCATGGTTCCGGCAACCCAAACTTGGCGATCGACACTGTCGGCCACTTGCCGTGCTATTCTTGCACCTTCACGAGCCATCTCGGCAGCTACCTCTTCGCAATTATATTCTTTTTGAGAAATACGATTCGAACTGAACGTATTGGCGGTGATGATGTCGGCACCGGCATCAACATAAGCCTGATGAATCTGTCGGATGCAGTCGGGGTAAGTGATATTCAGTAAATCGTTGTTACCCTTCAAGTCCACAGAAGAGCCAACAAAACGTTCGCCACGGAAATCTTTTTCGGTGAGATCAAAGCCTTGGATCATCGTACCCATGGCTCCATCCAATATGATGATTCGCTCAACAAGCGCTTCTTTGAGTGTCATTTTATATCCTTAATATGCAGTACAATCAATGCGATTAAACTTAAAAGACAAAATTAACGATAAAATCACAATTATCGATGTTAAAACAAAAAAATCCAGTTCTCTTTGAGAAACAACAATCAAATAGTACTCATAACTGAATATACATCTTATCATTATAAAAATGAGAAATGGACATTTAGTAGGTTGAACTCCACCAAATGTCCATTATCCTTGCGACATTCATGATCACATCATCAAGAGAATCTCAATCATCTGTCATCTTTGATGTGTTATTGCAGTTTGAAGGAAAACGACAGAATCTGTTTTGAAGCTATTGGCTGACCATTACGTTGAGCGGGCTTCCAATTTGGCATATTTTCAACCACTCTTGCAACCTCTTTCTTGATTGATTCTCTAGCCTTTGCAGCTTCATCTCTATTGACTTGAGTGGTTGCACCCTTTGCCTGATAGCCAACGACATAGACATTGTCCATAAATGCTCCTTTCACTTGTGGTGCTGTTTCAGAAACGCTCATGTTTGAAACCCGCCCCTCGGCATCAATATCAAAGCTTGCATACCATTGTCCTTGAACATTTTGCTCAATGGCAATCACGGGATACTTAATTTGAGAACTGATATGTCTAAACACATCTTCGGTCGATTTTGGACCTACATTACCATCTTGTTCTTTAGCATTCAACACTTCATCGATTTTTTCCTTATCTTTAATGCTCTGTTTTGTGGTAATGAGGATGACACTCTTTTCTTTCATTTTGGGGTAGGCTGCTTTTGCCTGCGCGCCTTTCAGGACATTCATCGATTGGATTTCATCAGGATTCATTTCTTTTAGCTTTTTACCAGACTCATCCTTGACCCCATCTATCAAAATCAAAGCGTCTTTTAGAAAATCATCCTTGATATTTTTGGATGCAGATTTGGATGCAGTAGTGTCTTTAGGAGTTACCAGTACAGCCTTCGCAGCCGTATCGTTCAAGCCAATTTCACTCACTGCATTATGGTTTGTTGAGACATTCAACTTTTCCATCTGAGAAAGTACGGTTGGATTTTCCCATACGGTCTTGGCATTTACAACAAGTGACAGGGCAATAACAGGCACGATATAAAAAGCACGTTGCCAGCGATTTGCAGAAGATTTTTTATGTAACATCATATTGATTCGTTTTTTAAGGGTACCATGACTGATACTGTTGACAATAGAGTACCCACCCATGTCAGCAGCCTTACGGATTAATAATAATTGATATTGACGTGCATTAATTCCGTGAGAGAGTACCATTGCATCGGCTTCATACTCATGGATAGCCCGCAAATCGTCACGAAGCATCCATATCGTAGGGTTAAACCACTGCAATGAAGTAATGATATCAACAAGCAACATGTCCCAGGAGTGATGATGGGCAATGTGACCTTGTTCATGAAGAAGAATCGTTTGGCAATTGGATTCATAATCCTGGCGACCAAGAACGATATAACGCATCCAACTGAACGGAACCACTTTGCGGTCGGTAACGATTAAAGTCGTACCATCGGGTTGTAGGAATCGTTCACCGGTCTGAATGATTTGCCTCACCTTGAACAGTGAAAACATCATTCTACCCAACACAAAGCTCATTCCCAAGAAGAAAACAACAATGGCTATCCATTGAAAATAATGAATATAAGCCGCCATTCCAACACCGTCAGCTGCAGCGAACGTTGAATGATTGGCAACAGACTGCTGTCCCATTTGTGCTATCATCACCGATACATTGGATGTACGATGAATGGTAATCACACAGAAAGGAAGGACAAAAGAAGCTAAAACCGTTCCCAAAAGCACTGCCCTATTGAGTCGGTGCAAAGTTTCTTTAGACAACAGTAGCCGATAAAACAGATAAAAAACTGTGAGGATGATGGCCACCTTTATTTCATATAGTAAGAATGTTGGCATCTCTTCGGGGTGTTGATACCGGCCAATGAGGTTGGCAAGTAAAGTGATTATTGTTGATCTTCCACTTGATGGATTAACGCTTTTAGTTCATCCAGCGATATCTTCTCTTCTTGAATAAAAGTTGAAACCGCATTGAGATAGGAGTTGTCAAAATAGTTTTTGATGACACCTGATAAACTTTGACGGGCATAATCTTCCTCACTGATGATGGGAAAATACTGATACGTATTTCCAAACTGTTTGTGATCGAGAAATCCTTTGCGCTCAAGTATGCGCACCATGGTCGACAGTGTGTTGACATGCGGGCGGGGTTCATCGTATTTCTCCATAAGATCACGCACGAACATTGGACCATTTTGCCAAAACAATTCCATGATTTGCTGTTCCTTGTTAGCTAATTTTTTCATGTTGGGTTTTTAATTAGTAGTATTAATCACGTCAAATATCATCGCAAATATAACTAAACCCTTTTCATGTTCAACTAAAATTATTAGTTATATAACATATTTTAATTAGTTAATCGTACTATTTACCTTTATTAACATTTTTCTACGGGGTGGACAACTAAGGCAAAGAGTAATCGAAGAATCATGTTCCGAAAAAAATTGCTATCAATTTGTGTGTCAATATGCATGAGTTTGTCCGTCAATAGGGTTCATATTGCAGGGCAATTCCATTGAGTTTGTAAGACCCGGTCGGACCCTTTAAGATTATTCCCTCAAGAACAAGCATCTTGATAACATCAAAAAAGAGAGCATGCGCAAGCTAAATCTGTCGAAGGCACACTAAATACTGAAATGAATATCATAAAAAAAGCGTGATTTCTCACGCTTTATACAATAGGACAAACATTTAACATGAAGTTTGTTTACAAGTTAGCATTATTAACTTCAGACATTTTACGTTCATTATAAAGTCCGTCAACAATACTGTCGGCCAAACTGATATTGGGAACCAAAATGGTATCACACTTTAAAGCATGCGCTACCATGATGAATATCTCAGAAGCAGGAATGATGACATCTGCACGGTCATCTTTCAAACCATACTTCTCCTTACGCTCTTCCTCGCTCAGCATCGACAGTTCCTTGTAAATTTCTTCCAATTCACTCAACTTCAGAACTTGCGAATCATCCTTTTTATGGGTTAGCTTGTACAGTTTGTTAATGTTACCACCCGAGCCAATGATTTTTGTATCTGGGAAATGATCAGCATATTCTTCCAACATGCCTCGCATTTGATGTTTGGTGGCATTTGTCACCTTTCCACTAAGCATCCTCAAGGTACCATTGTCAAAAGAATGACTCTCGGCCAATACACCATCATGTAACAATGAAATTTCTGTACTACCACCGCCAACGTCTACATAAGCAAAGTTTCCTTTGGTACTATTGGTCTGTTCAATGATGTTATTGCATAGCAGTTGTGCCTCTTCCTCACCTCTGATAATCTCAAGCTTAATACCAGTTTCCTTTTCAATCTCCTTCATGATCTTCTTACCATTGTCGGCATCACGCATGGCTGCCGTAGCACAGGCACGGTAGTCATCAACATTATTTAACAACATGAACTGCTTAAAACCTTTCATCATGTGCATCATCATATTATAACGATCCTTCGAAATCTTGCCCAAGGTAAAAACATCTTTACCCAAACGCAAAGGAACTCGGATAAACATCACGCGTTTAATTTTTTCGAACTTTGGAGCATTGTCATCAAATCGCTTGATCAGCAATCTGGCACCATTTGATCCTATATCAATGGCTGCGTATGTTTTTGCGTTCATATGGTTTTTATTTGTTGATTATTTACTCAAATTCATTCTTGTTGTCAATGTTTCTATCCATTTTCCACTTCTGATTGATAGTGGTTGTATAGCTCTATTTGAGATCTAAATGGTTGCTGTCCTTCTACGATAGGCTGTATCTGGTTGGTTCCCACCCCATCAATGATTCGGCCATTAGCTGTATCAAGCATCCCAAAATCAATGGTTCTCATCAGGTCTTTTTGCAAATCAGCATCATAAACTGGCGACATGACTTCTATGCGATTAATCAAATTTCGCGGCATCCAATCGGCAGATCCTATATAATAGCGCGCCTTGCCACCATTACAGAAAATCAATATTCGTGAATGTTCGAGATATTTATCAATGATTCCGATCGCTCTGATATTCTCACTAACCCCTTTTATGCCCGGAATTAATGAACAATTTCCTCTCAATACGATGTCAATTTGTACTCCTGCTGTTGATGCTTCGTATAATTTGCTGACAAGATCAGGATCTGTGATGTGGTTGATTTTAATCTTCACCCATGCCTCTTTGCCAGACAACTTGTTGGCAATCTCGGTATCCAACATCCGAAGTATCCTGCTTTTCATCACATTTGGTGAGACCAACAGCTCTCTAAAATGTATTTGCGAGAAGGGTTTTTCTATAAAATCGAATACTCTGGCCACCTCGTTGACAATACGCGGACGGGCAGTCATCATCAGATAATCGGTATAGACCTTCGCATTTCCCTCATGAAAGTTTCCTGTACCTATACAAGCAATATTTCCTTTTTTGGTGGTAATATGCAATAATTTAGAGTGAACCTTCAGTCCTTCAACACCAAAAATAACATTTACCCCTTCTTCCTGCAGACGTTTGCTCCATTTTATATTGCTCTCCTCGTCGAAACGCGCCAAAAGTTCAACCACTGCAGTCACCTTCTTGCCATTATGAGCAGCACAAATCAAGGCTTTGACCACCTTAGAATCCTTTGCCAGGCGATAAAGTGTTGTTTTTATTTCTTTCACATCAGGCCGAAGGGCTGCCTCTCTCAACAAGCGAATATAACCGTTGAAGGAGTGATAAGGAACATGAAGATACCGGTCTTTTTCCCGAATCGAATCAAAGATACTTTCATTTGAAAGAAATTCGGGCTTCATGATTTGTGGTAAAACCGAATAATACAGATCTTCATGCCCTGCACCTGGGAAATCCATTAAATCTTTGTGGTTATGGTATCTACCTGCACCCAAGACAGTATCCAATTCCTTTAAATGCAACTTCGACAGAATCTTCTTTTTCAGATCGTTCGGCATACTGCTATCGTACAACACCCTGATGGGCTCTCCTCGTTTGCGACTGTTTACTCCAATGGCAATACGCTCCATCAATCCGAAGTCGGCTTCATTATCAACCTCCATCTCGGCATCCTTCGTAAATTTAAACGAGTATGCCTCATAGGTACTAATTGCCGATCCAATAAATATCAATGGCAAACAAAAGCGAACCACATCGTCGAGGTACATGAAATTGTCATAGCCATCAGAGGATGGGACCTTGAGAAATCTTCCATACATTCGACAAGGGATCTTGATGATGGCATATCTTGTTTTTTTATTTTCAAGCTCAGTTTTCTTGACTACCAAGTAAATGCGATTATCCTCTAACAAGCTAATATCATTGATTTCTGATAACCAAATCGGATTGGTTGATCCGTTCAACTTGTCATAATAGAATTGGTTAAGAAAAGTCTTCTGCTCATCATTCAATTCTGTTTCATTCAGCATCCTAACATGGTGTTCCTCAAGTTCCTTAAAGACCTCATGTGTTGTCTGTGTATATTCTTTACTGAATTCCTCATTTAGCTGATTGATTTTCTTGATTGTTTTCTTGATAACCTTCTCGGTATTTTTGGGAATATGTACATTCTCAAGGATCCTGTTCAGGGAAGCCATACGCACTCTGAAGAATTCGTCCAAATTATTCGAATAAATTCCAAGAAAAGAAAGACGTTCGAACAATGGAACAGAGGGTTTTTGGGCTTCCTTTAGAATTCGATGGTTAAAATACATCCAACTAACGTCTCTCTCAACAAAAGCATGTTGCTTACCAGACTTCTGATTCTTCATACGATCTTACCTATGTTTGCAATGGTTTCCTATCACCAAGAATTTAAAACATTCATTCTATTCGTGCTTAACAACATGTTTGATGTTCTCAACAACAATATCCTCAAATTCCAAAGGCAGATGCAAATCCTTGAGGTATTCGGGTAAAGAACCTTCAGGAACAATGATTTTCTTCAGCAAATCACAATTGGAAAAAGTATTACGTGCCAAACTATTCACCGTTCCCAGGAAGGTGACTTTTCTTAAACTGTCGCATTCGGAAAACGCATGTGGTTCAATCACCTGGACGGATGCCGGGATAACGACTTCTTCTAATGCGTCACATTCAGAAAAAGCATCACTGCCAATTCTTACAACCGTATCAGGGATGACGATCTTTCTCAACTTTCGACGCCTTGAAAACGACAAATCGTTCAATTCAACAACATTCTTCGGAATGATAACCATGGCAGCATCTGTTAGACAAGATATAATTTTTTGTTTGTTGGCGGTGAACAACAACTTGTTTTCAATAACATATTCATGTGTCAAACAGTGAAGATTTTCACTAACCATGCCTAAAAACGGGTTTTTACCAAGCATCTCCACAGAAGCAGGTATTGTCAAATCTTGTAGAGATACGCACCGAGCAAATGCCTCATTACCGATGTATTTTACCGTTTCCGGAATTTCAATATGATCGATAAAAGCACAGCCCCAGAAGGCATTGTTCTCGATTTCCTCTGTACCTTCAGCAATCTTGTAAGTCCCTTCCAAGGTCTTTGAGGCCATCAATAGTCGTTTCTGTTTCTTCGAATAATATACACCAAAACGATCCTTCTGTGCACCTGACATCTTTTTCAATGCAAGGTCCATCACAAGCTTTTCAAATTTGTCGCTCTTATCTGTCGTTTTTTTCAAAGCATCTTTGATTCGTTTCTTACTTTCTTTCATAAAAAAAACAAATTATATATTGCAAATATACAAATTATATTTGGAAACATAATCGTATTGTATTTTACTATTCTGTTACATTTAACAGAAAAAAAATATCATTATCCTTTCATTTGAAAGGAATTAAGGGAAAAAAATAATATAATTGCAATCTATTTGTAATAAGAATGTATCACTTGTTTAAAAATAGACAATTAACTTTGCAAGACAAAACAAATCAATTTTTATTTTGAAAAAAAACTATCTCTTCGCATTATTCTTCACACTTTGTTTTTGTGTGGATGCAACAGCTCAGAAATCTGACTCAATTGTTTATAAACCAGAAGTCCATGGAGTTATCAGAGGCAAGTATGAATATCAGCCTGAAGATAAAGCGGGACGATTTGAGGTACGTAGCGCTCGACTTAGCATAGACGGAAAAGTAACGCCAATCGTTGCTTACAAGGCAGAGATTGACCTTTCTGACGAAGGGAAAATCAAGATGCTAGATGCCTATACAAGCATCTCACCGTCTGAACAGTTGCGATTTACCATTGGACAAATGCGTGTTCCATTTACCATTGATGCTCACCGGTCTCCAGATAAGCAATACTTTGCTAATCGTTCTTTCATTGCCAAACAGGTTGCAAACGTGAGAGATGTGGGTTTAACAGCAGGATATGATTTCGTTGCAGGTATTCCCATGAGAATTGAAGCTGGTATTTTCAATGGATCGGGAATCACCAACCAACAGGATTTTTGGACCAAACAAATTAATTTTTCAACTAAATTACAAGCATTCATCCCTGGCGGTTGGAATGTCACATTAAGTGCACAAAAAATTAAGCCCGACCATCATACCATCATGATGTATGATGCAGGAATGTTTTATCATGCTCACGGACTGCATGCAGAGGTTGAATACTTAATTAAGCATTATGCCAACAATGTATTTCAGAACGTACATGCGTTAGATGCCTTCATGAGTTATGATATTCCATTGAAAAAGAGCATGTTCACAAAAGTATCTCCCTTGCTTCGATATGATTATATGGGTGATCACAGCGACGGATATAAATATTTGAATGGCGTAATCAATGATGCAGGAAGTCTCATCATTAACGACCACAAACGCTCGCGCATCACTACAGGTGCAACATTTAGCTTCAATAAACCATTTATCTCAGACATTCGGTTGAATTACGAAAAGTATTTTTATGACAACAATGCCTTCGCGAAACCTTCTGAGAAGACAAAATTTGTTATAGAGGTCATGACAAAGTTCTAGTGTAAGAGATTTTTTATACTTTTTCAATAGATCGCTATGCTCATCATATATTTTGGCTTTTCATGAAAAGCATTGTGATAGCTGGCTGATTAGAAAAGATAGAAAACAATAAAACGACAAAGGAAATTCAATTTTTTTCCTTTGTCGTTTTTCATGATGGATGCCAAAACAACATGGCTTTAGAAAAAGATTCTAACTTATAGGACCTGACTACCAGGCTTTACCTCATGTTCAATGGTCGTCAAACTCAATGATCCATCAAAATTCTCGGCTGAAAGAATCATGCCCTGGCTTTCAATACCCATAATCTTGCGCGGTGCCAAGTTGGCAATAAAGCAGATATCTTTTCCGATCAGTTTCTCTGGTTCATAAAATTTAGCAATGCCACTGGCGATGATACGATCCTTACCAGAACCATCGTCTATGATAAACTTAAGCAATTTATCCGACTTTTTGACACGCTCGCAATGCTTGATATGACCTACTCGAATATCTAACTTTTCGAAATCTGCATAACTTACCACTGGCTTGATGTCCTTAGCTTTATACGATGCTTCCTCATTAGCCTTCTTGGTGTCTTCCAATTTCTTCAGTTGAGCGTCGATTGTCTCGTCATCAATCTTCTCGAAGAGCAACTCAGGCTCTTCCATCTGATGACCTGATTTTAGTAAATCAGTATTTCCCAACTGGCTCCAATCGAAAGAATCCATATTGATCATCTTGCGTAATTTCGCCGAAGAGAACGGCAAGAAAGGTTCGAAAGCGATAGACAGGTTGGCAACCAATTGCAAAGAGATGTACAAAACGGTCTTTACGCGTTCTGGGTCGGTCTTCCAAACCTTCCAAGGTTCACATTCGGTAATATATTTGTTCCCGATTCGAGCCAGATTCATGGCTTCTTTCTGGGCATCCCTAAACTTAAACACATCTAACAATGCCTCAACTTTTGCCTTTACATCCTTGAATTCGTCCAACGCACGCTTATCTTCATCCAGCAGATTGCCACAAGGAGGAACAACTCCATCAAAATATTTCTTGGTCAGCTGCAACGCTCTATTGACAAAATTGCCATAAATAGCTACTAGTTCAGAATTATTGCGCTCCTGAAAATCTTTCCATGTAAAGTTGTTATCTTTGGTCTCTGGTGCATTGGCAGTCAGCACATAGCGCAGCACATCCTGCTTACCTGGTAAATCAACTAAATATTCGTGCAACCAAACAGCCCAGTTTTTGGAAGTCGAAATTTTATTATCTTCCAAATTCAAGAATTCGTTTGCCGGAACGTTATCTGGCAGAATATAGTCACCATGGGCCTTCAACATTGTTGGGAAAATCAAGCAATGGAACACGATATTATCTTTTCCGATAAAATGAACCAACCGTGTATCCTCATCTTTCCACCACTTTTCCCATGATCCCCATCGTTGGGGATCAGCGTCGCAAAGTTCTTTTGTGTTCGAGATATAACCGATGGGTGCATCAAACCACACATACAGAACCTTTCCTTCTGCTCCTTCTATGGGCACTGGGATTCCCCAATTAAGGTCTCGCGTCATTGCACGAGGCTGAAGATCGAGGTCCAGCCAACTCTTACATTGACCATATACATTTGGACGCCATTCCTGATGTCCTTCCAATATCCACTTTTTAAGCCAATCCTGATACTCATTCAACGGAAGATACCAATTTTTGGTTTTTTTGATCACTGGCTTTGAACCATTGATGGCAGATTTTGGATTAATGAGTTCCAACGGAGAAAGGTCGCTCCCACAATGTTCGCACTGGTCACCATAAGCTCCAAGATAATGACAGTGAGGGCATTCTCCTGTAATATAGCGGTCGGCCAGAAATTGTTGTGCCTCTTCGTCATAATATTGTTCGGTTTCCTGTTCTACCAGTTTCCCGTCATCATACAGTTTTTTGAAAAAATCTGAAGCCAGATGATGGTGCGTTTCTGATGTCGTTCGAGAATAAACGTCGAAACTGATGCCGAAATCCTCAAAGCTTTTCTTTATCAGATTGTGGTAGCGATCAACGACATCCTGAGGAGTAACACCCTCTTTCTTGGCACGAATCGTAATGGGTACTCCATGTTCGTCACTACCTCCAATGAAAACAACATCCTGTTTTTTAAGGCGCAGATAGCGCACATAGATATCAGCCGGCACATAAACACCTGCCAAGTGACCAATATGGACACCACCGTTGGCATATGGCAAAGCAGACGTCACCAGTGTGCGTTTAAACTTTTTCTCTTTCATTCAACTGTATTGTTTTATATAATATGATGCAAAATTACGATAATTCATAGACATGACAAAATAAAACGAATGGAGATTGTTTTGGTTGTAAATCAGAACAAATAAGGAAGCGTTCGTGAGCTATTTATAGGCAGCATAAGCCATAAAAAGAATTCCATGGCAAAGAGGATTATTGACCATACGCTGTCTGCATTTCTAACCTTCATAGCCTGTTTTACGATTGCCTTGATCATGATCTTTTCGGCAAGAGAATGATATCATGATGTTATTATTCGCTGTTTTTATGAATGATCGCTATTTATTTTTCCCAGATGTCATGTTTTCTTTCTTTCAACAGACAAAAAGCAAGTCTTCTTTTTGGTGTAACATCAATTTTATTTAATTTTGCATACAAATGGTACTAAACTATATTTGGATTGCATTTTTCATCATCGCATTTGTCGTTGCCTTGGTGAAACTCATTATTTTTGGAGACGTTACTGTTTTTCCAGCCATGATGCAATCGACGTTTGACTCGTCAGAAAACGCATTTAAAATTGCCTTAGGGCTGACAGGTATGCTCTCTTTGTGGTTGGGCATCATGAAAGTTGGTGAAAAGGGTGGAGTAGTCAATGTGCTGTCCCGAATCCTGAGTCCGCTGTTTACGAAGCTGTTTCCTGATATTCCTAAAGGACATCCTGCCACAGGATCTATCTTTATGAATATCGCTGCCAACATGTTAGGTCTTGATAATGCAGCAACCCCTCTCGGGTTGAAGGCTATGGAACAGTTGCAAGAACTGAATCCCAAGAAAGACACGGCAACCAACCCGATGATTATGTTTCTGGTGTTGAATACATCGGGGCTAACCATCATTCCTATTAGCATCATGATGTACCGTTCGCAAATGGGTGCCACACAGCCAACGGATGTATTTCTGCCAATTTTGTTATCCACTTTCTTTGCGACCATAACTGGTATCATCGTCACAGCAATGTATCAAAAGATCAACCTTTTCAACAGGGTCATCATCTTGACGTTGGGAGGTATGGTCGCAGTTGTTTCATTGATCATTTGGGGATTCAGTCAAATGGATGGCAAAACGATGAATACCGTCAGCTCTAGCGTTGCCAATATTTTGCTGATGACAATCATCATCTTGTTCCTTTTAGCCGGAATGAGAAAGAAGATCAATGTCTATGACACTTTTATCGAAGGCGCCAAAGATGGATTTCATACAGCAGTCCGAATCATCCCATATCTGGTTGCGTTTTTGGTCGGTATTGGAATATTCCGTGCTTCTGGAGCAATGGACTCCTTTGTGCATGGCATTGGCTGGATAATCAAGTCTCTTGGGGGTGACGACAGCTTTGTTGGCGCACTGCCAACAGCCCTGATGAAACCACTCTCAGGTAGTGGTTCGCGTGGATTGATGGTCGATGCAATGAAAACATACGGTGCCGACTCTTTTGTTGGGCGACTAAGTTGTATCTTCCAAGGTGCTACAGATACAACCTTTTACATTCTGGCTGTTTACTTTGGAAGCGTTAATATTCGATACACCCGCCATGCTGTTGCATGTGGATTGCTAGCCGATTTGGCTGGTATCATTGCTTCTATTGCTATCGCGTATGTCTTCTTTGGGTAATAAGCTTTTCATTAAGTGCTGAATATATATATACAAACAACATGTCAAATTTAAAATCACTCGCAAAAGATACGGCTATCTATGGAATGCCAAGTATTGTAGGCAGATTTCTCAATTATTTGCTTACACCACTTTACACCATAAAGGCACTGTCTGCGGCATCGGGCGAATATGGTATCATGACCAATATGTACGCCATGACCGCTCTGATTCTGGTAATTTTGACTTTTGGGTTGGAAACAACATTCTTCAGGTTTGCCAACAAAGCGGGTGAAAATCCGAATAAAGTATATTCAACGGCAGTGATAGCCGTAGGCAGCGGTTCACTGGTATTTGTCCTTCTAGTGTTCGCATTTCTTACGCCCATCGCTTCCTTTATGGGTTATTCCGAACACCCATCGTATATCTGGACGATGGCCGTTACGGTTGCGATAGATTCCTTTCTATGTATCCCATTCGATTATTTAAGATATAAAAATCGCCCTATCAAGTTTGCCGGACTGAAAATGGTGGTTATTGTATTGAATATTATTTTCAACTTGATCTTTTATCTCTTGTTGCCAGAATTATACAAGATTTACCCTGACACGATTGGACACATTTATAACCCTACGGTAGGGGTAGGTTACGCATTTTATATCAATTTAGCTTGCTCGGCACTCACCATCCCGTTTCTCTTTAAGGAGATATTGGGTATCAGATTTGGTTTCGATAAAGCTTTAATGAAACGCATGCTTTCATACAGTTGGCCGATACTCATCTTAGGAATTGCGGGCATCTTGAACCTCAATGCAGACTTTATTCTCTTTCCACATGTATATAAGGGCAGTAATGGCATGACCCAGCTAGGCATCTATAGTGCCGGCAGCAAGATTGCCATGATTATGGCGATGATTACCCAAGCTTTCCGTTTTGCCTACGAACCGTTTGTCTTCAGTAAATCGAAAGACAAGGATAACCGTGAGACCTATGCCAAAGTCATGAAATATTATATCATCTTCACTCTTTTGGCGTTTCTATTTGTCATCGCCTATCTAGACATTTTACGATACATCATCGGTAAAGATTACTGGGAGGGTCTGAAGGTTGTTCCGATCGTGATGGCAGGACAAATTATGATGGGTGTCTACTTTAACCTGTCGTTCTGGTATAAATTGATTGATAAAACGATTTGGGGAGCTATTTTTTCCATCATCGGCTGCACCATTATGATTGCCGGCATCATTTTCTTTGTTCCCAAATATAGTTACATGGCGTGTGCATGGGCTGGTTTTGCGGGATACGCAGCATCTATGGTGCTGTCATATGTTGTCGGTCAAAAGCTGTATCCTATTAACTATCCGATAAAGAATATTATGTCATACGTTGTGCTGGCAGGTGTTATATTCTTTGCGATGACCTTCGCCAACAACTATCTTTCAAACTATTTGTCACTGTTCATCAACACTATCTTGATTGTTTTGTTCATGGCAAGGATCGTTAAATATGATTTTCCTTTGAAAAATATGCCCATCATAGGCAAATATTTTAAGAAATAAATTAATCCACCCAATATGAAGAAAATAATATTATTATTCGCCGGTTTACTTGCCTTTAACTTTGCAAGTGCCGATGAAGGTATGTGGACACTGTACAACTTGCCACAGGCCGTGTATGACCAAATGAAAACCGAAGGGTTTAATGTTCCTTACAACGATCTCTATTACGGAGAAAACGCCATCAAGAATGCTGTTGTCAACTTCTCGGGCTACTGCTCGGGCGTAGTTGTTTCGCCAGACGGTTTGGTCTTCACCAATCACCATTGTGGTTTCGAAGGCATCAGAAGCCATTCAACCGTTGAGCACGATTACATGAAAGACGGTTTTTATGCAAAGTCATTCAACGAGGAATTGCCCAATCCAAACATGTTCGTCAGCTTCATGATCGAACAGAAAGATGTCACAGGCAAACTGAAACAATTGAATATAGACAACTGCACTTCAGACCGCAAGTCTGTAATATTGGATTCTTTACAGAACGCGATGACCGATTCTATCAAGAAGATAGACAAGACCATGCACATCGATATCGATGCATTCTATGAAGGAAACCAGTATTTTGCAACGACATACCAGCAGTTCAACGACTTACGTTTGGTATTTGCTGTGCCAAAGTCAATGGGTAAATTTGGAGGAGAGACTGATAACTGGATGTGGCCAAGACAGACTTGTGACTTCTCGGTTTTCCGCATCTATGCCGACAAAAACACCAACGGTCCAGCCGAATATTCTAAAGACAACGTACCTTACCACCCCAAACACTGGGCACAAGTAAGTCTGCAGGGGTACAAAGATGGAGATTATGCCATGACAATTGGCTATCCTGGCTCTACCAGCCGCTATCTTTCTTCATACGGAATCCACGAAAGACGTGATGCTCTGAATGAACCTAGAGCACAGGTTCGTGGTGTAAAACAAGAAATCATGCTGAAGCATATGCGTGCTGACGAAGGTGTTCGCATCAAATATGACTCAAAGTTTGCACAGAGTTCTAACTATTGGAAGAACTCTATCGGTATGAACAAATGTATCGACTCAATTGGTCTTATCAATCAAAAAAGGCTGTACGAAGAACAAATTGCCAACTGGCAAAAGCAAACGGGCTATCTGGCTGGAAAGCTGAACTTTGACACCATGAGCCGCCTGTACAGCAAACGTTTCGACGCTGCCAAAGCTGCCATGTTCTTCAACGAGACCTTCTTTCGTACCAACGAATTCACCGTTCGTGCCATGCAGTTGAACAAGAAAGAGGTTCTTGGACCAAAAAACAGTCCAAAGAAACAGTATGTGGTATTCAAGGATAACAGTAGCGAATGGGATGCCCCACTCGATAAGGAAGTAATGGCTGCCTTACTGAAAAACTACAAAGACAAGGTTGATGCGAAATACCTGCCTAAATTCTACAAGACCATTGCAACGGAGTTTGGTGGAGACTACACCAAGTTTGTGGATAACCTTTACAATACCTCCTTCTTAATGAAGAGCGGAAAGAAGATTTACATCAAAAACAAAAGCTATCTCAAGGATGCAGGCGTACAATATGGACTCGACTTGCTGGAAATCCTAGGGCAACTTTCGGCCGACCGTTCTGAATTCAATGACAGCATCTATCAGCAGGAGAAATATCTCTGCGCAGCAAAACTGCGCATGGAAGAAGATCTGCCTCACTATTCAGACGCTAACTTCACCATGCGCTTAAGCTATGGACAGGTAGGCGGATTTTTGTTGGGTGGTAAACCATCAGGTTACTATACAACTGCCGAGAGTATTGTTGACAAGATGAACCGTGGTAACGAAAACTTTGAATACCAGGCAGAGCCTGTCATGAAAGAGATTTTGAGTGCAAAAGACTTTGGACAATATCAGGATAAGACCACCGGAAAGATGCAATTGTGCTTTTTAACAAACAATGACATCACAGGTGGAAACAGTGGTAGTCCGATGTTCGATGGCAAGGGCAATCTGATCGGATTGGCATTCGACGGCAATTGGGACAGTCTCTCTAGCGACATCAACTTCGACACACATCTGGCACGTTGCATTGGCGTAGACATCCGCTATGTTTTGATGATGATAGACCGCTGGGGACATGCCGACCGTTTGTTGAGAGAGATCAATGCAAAATAAAGATGTACCTACTTTGGTAGCCATCAACGGATAAAAATATCATGAAGCCGCCTGATTCATTATTTGAACCAGGCGGTTTTGTTGTAATAGCATCGTTAACGGCAGACAAATCCATTGACTTTGAGGTACAATCTCCATACTATTGGAAGTCAATTGCATCCATCGTCAACATCACACCATCCATTTTAGGCGATCATTGATTAGAAAGGGCCAAAAAAGGGTCGCAAATAAGTGCGTAAGAATGCCTTTGAAAGTAAAATATCAAGACAAAATCTTCACCATTTTCGATTTAATTTGTCCGCAAAAACACATTTATGACAGCTCATTTTGACCCTCATCACAGCCTGGTAAAACAGGTATCACACAGATGCATCATCACAACGTCATGCTAACGTCATTGCAACGTCATGCTAACGACGATACAACGAAATATTCGTAATTACCTGAAAATCAGTCTAAATTATTTTTATAAACGAGACTAGACAAGACAAGACGAAACAAGACAAGACGACGACGAGAAGAAGAACAACTCAAACGAAAAAGAATTTCATCGACATCGCCGTCGTAATCTCATCATATTATCGGATGGAAAAATATTTTACAAGTCCAAAACGCATCATAAATCACCCATCAGAACATCACCACCCGTCGATCGTCAAATTTCTTACGAGCAGTTCTGTCTACATTCATCACCATCGACACTCGCCTACCCACACCATCATTTCTTCGCTATCACCCCGAAGCATGGCAAATAACATGAAAAAGCATAGTGATGATATTTTGAAAACACCTTGCAAGGAGTTTATCTTTGCAAATAAAAAAACAAAGTCATGTCACACAAGCCGGTCATCAAGCAACACATTCAATTGATTTGCAATCCTTTAAAATCACGAATAGCATTCATCAATCAACAACAAAAAATATTTTTCTTTACAATATTGATGCGCAAGCTGTAAAAATTGGGATACAAGAAAGCATGGAGTGACATTTTTTTTGTAAGTTTGTGGACGATATAGTTTCAGATTATAATCTATTGAAAAAAATAATTTATGAGTAAACGTAAACAAAATACAGAAGACGACGACTATCTAAGTCCCCATTTTATTACGCGAAGCAATTGGTTGAGAGCAGCCGTCTTGGGAGCTAACGACGGAATACTATCTACAACAAGTATTGCCATTGGAGTAGCTGTGGCAAGCAATACACGGTTTCCTGTTATCTTAGCAACGCTGGCGGGGTTAGTTGCCGGCGCAATGTCAATGGCAGCAGGTGAATATGTGTCGGTCAGTTCTCAAACCGATATAGAAAAAGCTGATATTAAAAGAGAACAAGGAGAATTAGACGAAATGCCTGAGCTCGAACTCCAAAGGCTGACAGAGATTTATATAAAAAGAGGACTATCGAACGAAACAGCCTCTCGTGTCGCTAAAGAGTTAACCGAACATAATGCTTTGGCCGCACACGTGAGAGATGAATTGGGCATCAATGAAATCAGCGAAGCCAAACCATTTCAAGCTTCGATTGCATCGATGACCGCTTTTACTTTCGGAGGAATATTACCATTTCTTGTTACACTTTTCTGCCCATTACAAAGTCTTGCCTATTCGCTATACGCGTTTGCCATATTTTTCTTGATTATCCTGGGTGCCATTTCTGCCCACACTGGTGGATCAACTATTTACAAGGGCATCATCCGAATAACGTTTTGGGGAACAGTAGCCATGGGAATGACTGCCTTAGTAGGCCACCTTTTCAATGTAAATGTTGCTTAAGACAACCATATCATCATAAAGCAGCCTGAAATGATTTTCTGGAAAAGAATTCACTTCAGGCTGCTTTTTAGGGTTCTTAGATTATCCGGGGGTATCCAGTTATTCTATCACGATGCCTCCTTTGACATTTGATGCTTTCAAGTTCACCGAAAGGGATTGTTTGTCGCTACAACAAATCAATTTATCTGAAGAATTAGCCCTAATTTCATATCAGAAAAATAACACATCACTAAACAGCTTTAACAAGTTCCCATCAGTACGCATGTGAATTCATGTTTGTCTTGACAAAGCAATTGTTGTACCAGATACATTTTCAATATTCAATAATAAACTCGATAAATTATTTCAAATACAAGCTTTTATGCACAAACCTATCTTCATCATACGACACCTATTCATCTGCTTCATACTGATTGAATTGACAAGCGGTTGTGTGGACACGCATACAGACTATAGCAACATTGACAAAAACATCAAAGTGATGGTGAACGATTTGAAATTCAACTTCGGAACCACTGAGAAGATCATGCTTCGCGATCTGATCAAGGTTGATGGCAGTCTGCAAAGTGATGCAAACCACTTGTACAACATTGTCAACACGGGCGAACGAAACTTTTCATTTCAAATAGAACCTTTCGTCGTGCAAAAGATCAATCAACACATCATTATTCCTACCAACCTCTGGCAGATTTACCTTAACTCAATGACGATGCAACGCACAAGAGCTTTTGCAACAACCACCGACTTTGTTCCCTTTACCGCAGAAAGCAACATAAAACTTTTCATCAACTGGAAAGAAGGAATAAAAGCCATTGAGCGCATTGAGCTTCAAAACACGAACATTGAACTTAATTATTCACTTACCGGCACAGATGCTCAGAATTTTGTCATAGTAGGTATGAAAGACATGCAAATAACACTTCCTAGCTTCTTCAAATCAGGACAATTGGGAGCCGGCAATATTTTGAAAGTGCCAGATGCTAATTGGGAACAAGGTGTGCGTACAGTGCCGCTGGGCAAGATGACGATGGATGCCGTGGAGTTTGATAAAGCATTGACGAACGGTTCTCAACCCGAGGGAACCTTTGCAATTCAGGGTAAGGTGAAGATCGCGATGCTGCAAAACAACGTGTTACCCTCTACCAGTCCCGATTTGAAGTCTGAGGTTGAAATGATGGTCAACGGCAATTCGGGCAGTAATCCTGTGGTGACAAGTGCACGCGGTGTGTTCAGCCATTCTGTGAACTGTATGCCTTTCAGCTTCGACATCAAAAAAGAGTTGCCAGACTGTCTCAATCCTGACTCGATGCACCTCACGCCCACGAACGTGACAATGCGTCTAAATGTTGACATGACTCAAGTGCCCGTGGGTATCGTAATGCAGAATGCAAGTATTTCAGCAGAAAACAAATCAGTGAACTTACTGCAAGAACCTGTGACATGGGACAAGGGTAAGGAGAATCTTGTGTACTTGTATCAAGGAGATACACCTTACGACACGACACCAATCGCAGCAACAGCCATACGCTCGAAAATGAATAGCTTCGATCAATTGCTCGAGCACGTTCCAGATTCACTGACTGTGAACTTTGCGGAAAATGACGTTAGTCTGAAGGAAGAAACAACCACGGTGGACTTTGGCAAGAACTATGAAGCCAAGATTGACTATACGTTCTTTTTGCCATTTTCATTCCATGAGGGCTTCCAACTCTACTACCATAATCTCTCAAGCCCCATAGATTGGAACATGAAAGACTGGCAGGCCGACAAAGTTGTCATGGAAATCAATGCGACAGCAGAATCAACCATTCCACTTGGCATCAACCTAAAGTTCGAGGCCCTTGACAAGGATGGCAATGTACTGCCCGTCACATTAGACGTAAGCCACATAAAGGCGGCAGAGAACGAAATGCCAACAGAAACAGCTATCAGCGTAAAGTCTAACTCAGTGGGCAATGACGTGCTCCGAAGCATAGCTCGCATAGGCTACATTGTCAAAGCTGCTGCTGAAAACAATAACAGCAATCTGCGCAGTAACCAATACTTGCAGATAAAAGATGCAAAGATTAAGATTTCTGGTGAAGCGATTATTGACCTCAACAACAAGTAATGACACCAGGCCCTTTCATAAGACTGCAACTATTCCTATCAAAAAAAATCTCCCTCATGCCAATAATCTATAAAAAGACACTTGCTGTAACCTTGATGCTTATCTCTTCAAGCATTGCTATCTATGCACAATATGTGCAAAATAACTACTTCATGGAAACGGCAATCATGCGTCATCAGTCTAACCCTGCATTTCTCTTGGATGACAGGTATATAACCATTCCCTTCTTAGGAAATATCCAAGCTAACATATCGGGTAATTTCGGAGCCAGCACATTCATTTTTAACATCAACCCTGCAACAAACAACGGATACAAATGGGGAACATTCATGCATCCCGACGTTAGCAATGAAACTTTTTATGACAAACTCGGCAAAAGTGATGTACGCGCCTTTACTATGATTAATTACAATGTGTTCTCAATAAGCTTTAACAGTTTTCATGGAACAAATGTTATAGAACTCAACGTTCGTTCCAATGCTGCATCAAACTTTCCTAACGAGCTCTTTCGCTTTGCCAAGGACCCCACAGCTAAGACAGAATACAACTTTGTTGGTCTGAAAGCTAGTGCACAAGCATACACAGAACTGGCTTTGGGACATGCACATCATATCAACAAGAACCTCACTGTCGGTGCTAAGATCAAGTTACTCTTGGGGGTAGCTTATGCCAACATGGACGTGGAAAAGCTACAATTGAAAATGGCGGAAGACGAATGGGCTGTGAAAGGACGTATCAATGCCTCTGCTGCAATCTTGAATTCACATATTGCTCTCGACCAAAATGGACATTTTAGTGCTATCGAAAACATGAAGGCAGGACTTACCGGATTGGGATTGGCTATCGATTTGGGTGCAACCTATAAGTTGTCCCATGTGAAGGGACTCGAATTTAGCCTAGCACTTAACGATATAGGATACATTAGAAACAAGGTACAAAACTTCAAGCCAAATAAAGATCTTGACTGGACTTTTAACGGTTTTAAGAATGCCTACGTTGCATCCGACAAAGAAAATTCGCAAGATGTGGGTGCAGAGTTCAAGCAACTTGGTGAAGACTTCAAAGATCTTCTGCGTTTTCAGGAAACACCCGAAAAGAGAATCACGGCTGCCATACCAATGACATTAAATGTCGGTGCGGAGTATGTGATGCCTTTCTATAAGAAAATGAGTATTGGATTGCTCCACACAAAGCGAATCAATGACCTAGCCGAATGGCACTCTACTATGTTTACAACTCGAGTACACCCTGTGAAAGAATTAGAGGCAGCACTATCCACATCCGTCGGCACTTCCCACACTTGCCTGGGCGCAGCCATCAGCCTGTATTGCCCAGGATTCAGCCTTATACTGTCGTCGGATCAACTGTTAACAAAGTTCTCCAAGCAGTACATTCCTATCAACAATGTATCAACGAATGTGACGCTTGGAATGGGAATCCCATTAAAATAAATGCCGATGCTGATGCAATCATGAGGAAAGAAATAGATGTCAAGGAAAACATAGCTGTTGGCAGAATACATCAAATAATATTTGGATTGGTGCTTGATGCTGTGTAGTACTTTCGTTTACACGTGGGCAAGCCTGCATACTTCTATTTCTACATGTCCTTAGACGTATATACCACAATACCATTGTCTGAATGAGTTCCATAAGCATCATGGACGTTGTCTTGAAGAAGAATGAACGGATCGGCTAATGGAAATGTTTGAATGGCAGCAGATTTTTTTTGTCAGGCAATTCTCTTTTTTTTCTTGATTGTGCAGAGTTTACCAAGACAACAAAGACAACAAAAAGCAATAGGGTACGAAGTAATATACGATATCCATTCATACCCTATTCGTTTTTAGAAGGAGCCCCATCTAATTGGTCAACAATTCTCCCCAGCAGTTGGTTATTTGGAAACAGCCGAATACACGCCCAACTCGCTGATCTTGACCGTTCCGTTATGCTTTAGCACCGTCAGTCTGACACTGTCAGCATGAAATGGAGCAAAGTTGTGAATCTTCACACGACTTTGATCTTTGGCTTTACCTTCGAAAAGTTTGATCCAACGATTGTTCAGATGATAGTCTAAACGGTATTCGTCAAGACAACCACCAGTTTCTTCCGTCATCACGATACGGTTAATCGTTTGTTTTGGATCAAGAGATACCTTCCAGAAAGGTTCCTTTACCAACGGATTGGATGTCCATGCTGTACCAAAATCATCATCATTCGCAAAGTCCATAATGCCGTAGTCATAACTCCAAGATGATTCTGATGGACGATTTTTGGCCATATTATGTCCGATGATAGGCGCTTCACAAAGCGGAACATCATCAACATGACCATCATTTTTCCACAATTTCCCAATCTCTTTCAACGCTGCGAGCGCATTGTCGTCCATCAAACCATCACGGTTGGGGGCTACATTGAGAATAAAATTACAGTGTGCTTTGCCGTAAGGAATAATGTTTTCATTCACCAACCATTCGGGAGACTTCAGTTCTGCTGTTGGGAAACTTTGCTTCCAGAACCAATTATTCTGGATAGGCAGGCAGGCCAATGCAGGCAAACGGTTTTCTGAAGTAGATATTTTCTGTCCAGCGCCCTGCTCATACGATTTGATATCGGTATAGAACAGTGCTTCGCGTGGATACTTCGCAGCATTCAAGTCCATGACCAGACACTCTGGCTGCAGCGACTTGATGTACTGATAGATCTCCTGGAAAGGAACATCATCGTATGAAATGCGTGACCAAGGTGCGTCCCATCCATCAATGATCATCGCTGTTATCGGACCATAATTGGTCAGAAGTTCTTTCAACTGAGCCTTGATCATATCCACTTTCGCGCGTGTAATCATGTGAGGACGCAGGCGGTGGTGTGTGTCTAGTATAGAATAATAGAGCATGACCTTGAGGCCTTCCTTCCTGAAGGCATTGACGTATTCGCGTACCACGTCACGTTTCAGAGGACTGTTCATCACATTATATTTTGTAGTCTTTGTATCCCAGATGCAGAAACCGCTATGATGCTTGGTTGTCAGACATCCATAAGTCATGTTGGCCGATTTAGCCGCACGAGCCCATTGGCCACAATCCAACTTCGTAGGATTGAAAACGGAGGGTGACAAATCTGGATCGGGCCAATCTTCAGGTGCATACGTTGGAATATTATAATGGATGAACATGCCGAAACGCAGATCAACGAAATCTTGTTGTAATTGGTGTAACGATTTAGGTTGGGCCTTTACCGAGAAGAAAGCCATGAACGCTAGGATCAACAAAAGAGAAATTCTTTTCATGAGTTAATATATTGATTGTATAGAATATCGTGTATTAAGGTACAGCTCGCCAGAAGAGCACTGAAAAAAATTATTTTTTCCTGCCGAAATCCGCTGGAACTTCGCCCCATTTCTTCGTTTCCCATTTCACAACTGGGTTGCTATAGGCATGCGTTCGAAGCCATTGTTCGGCCCGTTCGATCACTTGAAAGAGTTCTTCCGTCTGTGGTGTTCGCGCTAATTTGGTCTTACAATGCTTCTTTTTTACCCACAAAATGGCATTATAACTATCCGAATAGATCGTCTTTTGCGTATCTCCTTGTTTATATAACAAGGCCAGTGCATGTACGATGGCTAAAAATTCGCCTATATTATTCGTGCCATGACAAGGTCCAAAGTGGAAGATACGTGCACCCGTAGCGAGATCTATTCCTTGATATTCCATCGGTCCCGGGTTACCGCAACATGAAGCATCAACAGCCCATGCATTGGCTTTCACCTCTAAAGGAAGCGACAAAAGCGTGTCATGCCGATTTGCTGGAGGGTTTGTCAGGTTATTATACATCGTTATTCTTTGTCTGTTATGTGCCCAAAGGGCCATACAGGGATCTCATGGGGTATAAATGAGAATATCTCCTCGTATCAAAGGGGGTAGCGGAGAGATATTACATCCGCTCAGGAACTTCTATTCCGAGTAGTTCCATGCCGTTCTTGATAATCTTGGCCACATTGCCTGCAATCACCAAGCGCACGATTTTCTCGTCCTTTGTGTCAGCATTCAGAATGCTGTAGTCATGATAGAACTGGTTGAAGTCTTTGGTCAACTCGTAACAATAGTTGGCTATGCCGCTCGGACTGTAATCGGTCCCGGCCTGTGCAACAGCAACTCCAAAGTCGTTCATCTTCTGAATCAACTGTATTTCCTTTTCATTCAACTGCGCTGTCAATGGTAAAGCGACAGGCAATTCGATTCCTTCTGCCTTTGCCTTCCGCATGATAGAGCGGATGCGAGCATAGGTATATTGGATAAACGGACCTGTGTTACCGTTGAAATCAATGGATTCTTCAGGATTGAACAACATGTTTTTGCGCGCATCAACCTTCAAGATAAAGTATTTCAGCGCACCCAAACCTACGATACGAGCAATCTCTTGCTTCTCTTCTTCGGTCATATCGTCAAACTTACCCAGTTCATCACTGGTTTTGCGCGCATCACTGATCATCTCGGCTACCAGTTCATCGGCGTCTACGACCGTTCCCTCACGACTCTTCATCTTACCGTTTGGCAGTTCAACCATACCATAAGAGAAGTGTACCAGTTCCTTGCCCCACTTGAATCCTAAACGATCGAGCAGGATAGACAATACCTGGAAGTGATAATTCTGTTCATTACCCACCACGTAGATCATCTTGTCGATAGGATAATCCTTGAAACGCATGTCGGCCGTTCCGATATCTTGTGTCATGTAAACACTTGTCCCATCCGAACGAAGCAATAGTTTTTGATCCAATCCTTCATCTGTCAGGTCGGCCCAAACGCTGTTATCATCCTTACGGAAGAACAAACCTTTTTCGAGTCCTTCCTCTACTTTGGCCTTACCTTCGAGATAAGTATTCGATTCGTAGTATATCTTATCAAAGCTTACACCCAGTGCCTTGTATGTTTCATCAAAGCCGGCGTAAACCCAATTGTTCATCTTTTCCCACAAGGCACGAACCTCCTGGTCACCTTGTTCCCATTTAACAAGCATCTCATGGGCTTCTTTCATCAATGGAGATTCTTCCTTCGCCTTGTTTTCAGCTGCTTCTTCATCAAGTCCCTCTGCCATGAATTTGGTTTTTAGTTCGGCAACCTCAGCTCTGAAGTGCTTATCAAAAGCGACATAATAGTCACCTATCAGGTGATCGCCCTTCTTTCCGCTGCTTTCAGGTGTTTCTCCGTTTCCCCATTTCTGCCATGCCAGCATTGACTTGCAGATATGGATGCCACGGTCGTTCACGATATTGGTCTTGACAACCTTGTTTCCGTTTGCCGTCATGATTTGCGCCAGCGACCATCCCAGCAGGTTATTGCGAACATGGCCCAGATGAAGTGGTTTATTGGTGTTTGGAGATGAATACTCGATCATCACCAAAGAAGAATTTTCCGTTACAGGTTTTTCACCAAAAGATTCATCAGCATGGATATCATTCAACAAACCAATCCAAGCTTCTATCGCAACATTTAAGTTCAAGAAACCCTTTACGACATTGAAGCTGGCTACCGCAGGGCAGTCTTTTACCAACCGTTCACCAATTTCCTGTGCGGTTACTTCCGGCTTTTTTCTGGATATTTTCAAGAAAGGAAATACTACCAATGTGAGATTTCCCTCAAAATTGCTTTTTGTCTTCTGCAACTGTACCATTGATGTTGGTACATCCTGTCCATACAATTCTTTCACAGAAGCAATGACAGAGCTGGATATTTGGTCCTCTATTTTCATATAGATAAAAAATAAAATCACTGATTTAGAGTTGCAAAGTTACAATATTTAATTCACAAAGTCTTCGCCTATCACATTTTTTCTAATCAGTATGGGTATGTAACGATTCATCGCATCTTGGTAAAAGAATAAAGCCTTCTTTAAAGGGATATACAGAAAAAACAAATGAATCATATCGATATTGCTAATATTTGTAAAAAGTAGCCATCGAAACCATTGGAATTCAGATCAATTTCAGAAATATTATGTATCTTTGAGCCAAAGAAAAATTTAACCTAACAACCATATTTTAGAATGAAGAAACTAAGCTTTTTGCTACTTGCTTTGATGCTATCAAGTAGTATGATGGGGCAATGGAAACCTGCAGGAGATAAAATCAAGACAGATTGGACCGACAAGGTTGATCCCAACAACGTTTTACCAGAATATCCACGACCGATCATGGAGAGAAGTGAATGGCAGAACCTGAATGGATTGTGGAATTACGCCATCCGTGAACGTGGAGCAGCTGATGTAAACATCAACGATGGCAAGATATTGGTGCCATTCGCTGTTGAATCAAGTCTGTCCGGCGTACAAAAAACCGTTGGTAAGGACAAGGAATTATGGTATGAAAGAAATTTTACTGTTCCAGCTTCATGGGCAGGAAAGAATGTTTTACTACATTTCGGTGCTGTAGACTGGAAAGCTGAGGTCTATCTGAATGACATCAAAATAGGCTCACACAAAGGTGGATATGCAGGATTTTGTTTTAACATAACCCCCTATTTGAAGAGTGGGGAGCAAAAGCTGGTCGTAAAGGTCTGGGATCCTACCACAGATGGATATCAGCCCGTTGGCAAACAGACTGCCAATCCTGAAGGAATATGGTACACACCTGTAACAGGAATCTGGCAAACCGTATGGATGGAACCCGTTAACGAAAAGCATATATGCCAGTTGGCAAATACACCCAACATCGATGAAAGCAAGTTAACCGTCAGTGCTAAAACAGACGGTACGAAGGCTGGCGACATCATCCAGGTTGTACTGAAGGATGGAAATACCGTTGTAGCAGAAGGAAAAGCCGCTGCCGGACAAGAGGTATCACTATTTCTCAAGAATCAGAAATTATGGTCCCCCGACTCTCCTTTCCTCTATCAGATGGAGGTATCTTTGCTCTCTGGGGGCCAGCAGGTTGACCAGGTGAAGAGCTATGCTGCCATGAGAAAAATTTCTTCTCACCGTGACCAAGATGGCATTTGGCGCATGCAGTTGAACAATCAGGACCTCTTCCAGTTTGGACCACTGGATCAGGGATATTGGCCTGACGGACTCTACACCGCTCCTACAGATGAAGCGATGGCATACGATATTAAGAAAACCAAGGATTTTGGCTTTAACCTGATACGAAAACACGTCAAGGTTGAGCCTGCTCGATGGTATACTCATTGCGACCAACTGGGTATCCTTGTATGGCAAGACATGCCAAGTGGTGACAATAGCCACGGACCAGACTGGCAAAATCATCAATATTATGTAGAAAAGGGACGTATTGCAAACCGCTCTGCTGAGTCGGAAGCCAATTACAAGCACGAATGGACTGAGATCATCAACCAGCATTACTCCTACCCTTGCATCGTTGCATGGACGCCGTTCAATGAGGCTTGGGGACAATTCAAGACCGAAGAGATTGTAGCTTTTACAAAAACACTCGATCCTACCCGTCTTGTCAATACTGCCAGTGGTGGAAACCATTTCAAGACTGGTGATATTCTCGACCTACACAACTACCCTGGTCCACGCATGTTTATGTATGATTACGACCGTGTTACGGTTCTTGGCGAATTTGGTGGTCTTGGATTGCCATTGAAGGGACACCTGTGGCAGACCGACAGAAACTGGGGATATGTTCAGTTTAAGAACACAAAGGAAGTTACCGACAGATACGTTCAGCTGATAGAAGAGTTGAAACCAATGATCAAACAAGGTTTCTCTGCTGCCGTTTACACCCAGACTACCGACGTTGAAGGCGAGGTAAATGGACTGATGACCTACGACCGCAAGGTTGTTAAACTGGACGAGGCAAGGCTAAAGAAGGCAAATACCGAAATTTGCAATAGCCTGAATAAGTAATTTTTATGGAGTTAGGGTAACAAGGAAACTTGGTTACTTTAACTCTTTCCATAAAAACTACACATAAGACTATGAAACGTAGAACCAAATTTCAATTGATGACTGCCACCATCGTGCTGCTGATTGCGCTCGTTGGTGGCAGTTTTTACATGATAGAATACTCGTTGAGAAGGCATCTTCCAGACAAGTTCTCTCGTGAGACGCGCTTTACGCACGTCGTTAGCGGTAATCCGGAAATCAAGCCGTGGGTGGACAGCTTGCAAAAATACAAACTGATCCATGACACCATCGTGAAGATGCAGAACAACGAGCGTCAGCATGCCATGTTTGTCTATGCCAACTTACCGACGACAAAGACGGCTGTTCTGCTTCATGGATACCACGATAACGGAACAGACATGATGCAAATAGCTCATATCTACGCACAAATGGGATACAATCTCATGATCCCCGACCACCATGCACATGGCGAAAGCGAAGGAAAAATGATACAGATGGGATGGAAAGAGCGTGTTGACGTATTGAGATGGATGGCCATCGCAGACTCGCTTTTCAGCGATTCCATCGGTCATTCCCGACAAGTGGTGCACGGAATCTCTATGGGTGCAGCCCTGACGATGTGCGTCTCGGGAGAGGACACGCCCGACTATGTGAAATGCTTTGTAGAAGACTGTGGCTATACCAGCGTGTGGGATGAATTCAACAATCAACTGAAAGCACAGTTTGGCTTGCCACCTTTCCCGTTACTCTATTGTGCCAGCGGCCTCAACAAACTGATCTATGGATGGTCGTTTGGGGAAGCTTCTCCCTTGAAGCAGGTTGCCAAATGTCACAAGCCGATGTTGTTTATCCATGGCGACAACGACAATTATGTCGCATCTAAAATGGTATTCCCCTTGTACAAGGCCAAGCCCGGTGCCAAACAACTTTGGATCGCAAAAGGTTCAGCACATGCTTTGAGTTATCATGACCATCGTCAGGAATACACGAATATTGTCAAGAAATTTGTTTCCCGATACATTTCATCCTCCCATTCCGTTCAACGCTCAATGAGCCCATCTGCACGCCATTAGCCGATCACACAAAATTGGCCTACAAAGTTATCCATTCTGCGATTCAATCCTCTCGAGATTGACCGTCAATTTGCATAACATTGCAGGCCAAAACAATCGACTCCAATCAGGTGTCAATTCTATTTACTTCATTTTCTTCACTTTTTTCACACCTTCAAAGGTCATTTTTACCGGTTTGATGTAGCCATTCTTGTCGAAATACATCCTATCGATACAGGTTTCACGGTGATTGCCTTCTGTTTCGTTTAACGGTCTGCGATGGTAAACAATGTAATATTCATCCTTGCCATTTCCCTTGATGACCGAGTGATGACCCGCTCCACGCGCTACTGTAGCATCTTGCTCCAAGATTTTTCCAACGCGCTTAAAAGGACCAAAGGGAGAATCTGCGATGGCATAGGCTACGCAATAATCGGGACCTGTCCATCCTCCTTCAGACCACATGAAATAATATTTGCCGCCTTTCTTCATCATGAAAGGACCTTCTACATAATTTTTTGGGGTCACTTCACGATAGATTGTTCCATCGGGGAAAGGAACAACACTCAACAAATCGGGTGACAGCTTCACCACATTGCAATGGCCCCAACCGCCATAATACATATAATATTGGCCGTCATCATCCTTAAAGACGTACTGATCAATGGGCTGAGCACCATTCACGATGTCGTTGATCAACGGTTTACCCAGTGCATCTTTGTACGGTCCTTCGGGTTTATCAGCAATGGCCACGCCAATGCCGCCTACTTCACCCTTGTGAACGTCGTTTCCACCAAAGAACAGATAGTATTTGTTGTTGGCATGAAGTACGGCAGGAGCCCACATGGCGCGCCACAACCATTTGACATTACTATTATCGAGCACACGGGGATGCTTGGTCCAGTTCACCAAATCGGGCGACGAAAAGGCATCTAAGAAGGTCTGTTGCTCGTAAGGAGCCGAGTAAGTTGGGAACACCCAGTACTCTCCATTATACACCACTGCCTCAGGATCGGCATACCATCCAGGGAAAATGGGGTTTCCACTTGTTTTCTTCTTCTGTGCCAATGTGGTCGGTGTTACGCCCAACACAACCATCACGACAACCATCCACTGTCTAAAAAGATTCATTTTATCGGTTTTCATAAAGTTATTATTGATCGATTTCAAAGTTTTGCAGTTTCTTTTCAATGTCATTCATTTTCCTGATACGGTCCAAAGAATAGGTCTTGCTGTGAATTTCCTGATAATCGTAAAGCGCATAGGCTTTTCGAAGCAAAATATCAGCTTCGGGCTTTGACACCATATCAGCCTCAGCATGATACAATTCGGCCAGCATTTCCAATTTATAGAACCGACGTTCCTCGCTCTCCTGACTCAGCGATTCTATCACTTTATCGATGGAAGCGGTAAAATAGAACGCATAAGGACCGATGTACTGTTCATACAACTTCTTTAGTTCTTCGCGTCGGGTTGTTACTTCCTTTTTCTCAAGCATACGCTCCAAGGCTGCCATAAACTCACGAATGAGTCGCATGATATAATCTCGTTCTAACATAATAAAGATATTTTATGAAGTTATTGATTTAGTTGCTGAGTGTAGTTGTAAAGCTTGCGGTAAAAAGGATGATGAATCATCGTGGGCACATGGCCCAAGATGACCAGTTTCATCCGCGCACGGGTAATGGCGACATTCATTCGGCGCAAGTCACGAAGGAATCCGATCTGTCCATCGGCGTTGGCTCTGACCAACGAAATCAGGATGATATCGCGTTCCTGCCCTTGAAACCCATCAACGGTATTGACACTGATCTGTTGACGGAAAGGTTTGAAGAATGGACGCTTCTTGATTAATCTGCGCAAATATTGCACCTGGGCCCGGTAAGGAGAGATGACTCCCACGTCTATGTTTTCATCCAGTAAACGTTGCTTTCCTATTTTATTGAAATAGTCTTCCAGTGTTTGTAAGGTCAGTTCGGCTTCATCCTGATTAATTCGACCAAAATTCTCGCCCACAAACTGTTCTTGAAAAGAAGGGGTTTGAGGGTTAGAGGTATCGATGGAATCGGCGTTTTTTATCTTTCCATCCGTATTAATCCACTGTATCGGCCTATCATAATCCAAGATGCCTCGGTGCTTGATGGTCGGCGAACTTTCTACTTTCCCTTGATAAAACCAGTCGCTCGAAAAGCGCATGATCTGTTCGTTCATGCGATATTGCATCTGGAGCAATACCACTTCCTCGGGCTTGTTGTTGACAATCCGTTCCATCAGTGTCGTGCCTAAACCACCTTTGACAGCGGCAATGCTTTTAATTGTCGGAGGCAATTGACAATGATCGCCGGCAAATATCACACGATGCGCCTTTTGGATGGCAATCCAGCAAGCTGCTTCCAGCGCCTGTGCAGCTTCATCAATGAACAATGTGCCATATTTCTGACCCATGAGTATACGGTTTGCAGCTCCGGTTAAGGTTGAAGCAATTACCCTCGCTTCGCCAAAAAGTTCACCATTGATGCGTATTTCTATTTCGGTGGCACGTTCCTGCAATCGTTCCAGCTTCTGATGAAAGCTGTTTCCGGCTTTCTTTCGGTTTTGCTTCAACTCACGGATTGACTTGCGTATGGACCATAGCTGGGGATAATCGGGATGCGACTCGAACCGCCTTTCGTACGTAAACGACAGCATCTTGTCGTTCACACGGCTGGGATTACCGATACGAAGCACATTCACGCCACGGTCAACGAGTCGTTCACTAATCCAGTCTACAGCCATATTGCTCTGCGCACAGACCAATACCTGACTTTCCCTTTTCAGCGTTTCAAAGATTGCCTCCACCAAAGTGGTCGTCTTGCCGGTACCGGGAGGTCCATGAACCACCATCACATCCTGTGCTGTCAGCACCTTGTTCACCGCCAGAGCCTGTGATTCATTGAGCCAAGGCAAATAGATCCGGTCGAAAGAAAAATGTCCTGCCTGCTGCGAAGTGGAGTAAAATAAATCGCGAAGATATGCTAACCGATTATTTTTAGCCTGCATCACACTGTCCAAGGCATCGAACATCAATTGGTAACTTTTCTCATCAAAATACAGTTGAACGCCAACTTGGTCGGCAGCCTGTATCTCGGCTATCTTACCATTATCCGGTAAGGTAACAACCATCCGGTCGCTATCCGCATAACTAACCATGCAGGTAACGTTGATGTAAGTTATGGCTTGGATCTTTTTTTCGCG
Source organism: uncultured Prevotella sp. (assembly GCA_937874345.1). GTDB lineage: Bacteria > Bacteroidota > Bacteroidia > Bacteroidales > Bacteroidaceae > Prevotella. The sequence continues at coordinate 6 of CALNBT010000155.1, read as the reverse complement.
ATTTTG